>CAUJFT010000066.1 GCA_963169475.1 Bacteroidota bacterium
CGAGTAGTATGATGCAAAACCGGGACAACAGTAGAGAGCGCATTTTCTCTCCCTTATTAGATACACAACCAAGAAACCTTTATGGAAGGTCTCTTGGTTTTGTATTTCCTTGGTATTTTACATTACCATTCCACCATCACAATGCAATACTTGCCCTGTAACGTAAGTCGAAAGGTCAGACGCAAGAAAGAGGCAAACATTCGCTACATCTGTTTTAGTTCCAGGTCGCTGAAGTGGAATTTTCGTTTTCCACATTTCTATCTCTTTTTCCGGAAGTATTGCGGTCATTTCGGTTTGTATAAAACCAGGAGCTACCGCATTACAGCGCACATTTCTTGCCCCTAACTCTTTTGCTACAGACTTGGTAAACCCTATCATTCCCGCTTTGGAAGCCGCATAATTAGCCTGTCCTGCATTACCATCTACCCCAACTACGGAAGTAATATTAATAATAGACCCAGAACGCTGTTTCATCATCTGCTTAATCGCATGTTTAGTATGATAAAAGGCACTATCTAAATTAATATGCAATACCTTGCTCCATTGCTCTTCCGACATACGAAGCAAAAGCCCGTCCATGGTTATTCCAGCATTATTTACCAAAATATCCAATCTCCCAAATGCTGCCACTACATCCTCTATAACTCTTTGAGCATCTCCAAAGTCAGCCGCATTAGCCTCATAAAATTTGGCTTTCCCTCCGTGAGATTCAATCATTGTACAGATTTCCTCTACCGTATCCGTAGGCGTAAGATTTGTAAAGGCAACATCTGCGCCATTTTCGGCAAAAACCTCTGCTATAGCCCGCCCGATTCCCCTTGTTGCTCCTGTAATTAATGCTACTTTCCCTGTTAATAGTTTCATATTATAGTTATAATAATAATTTGTCAATAATGATAAAACGGCCAGAAGGTCTTAGCCGGCGCGGTCTTCTTTATTTGCTGTATTATTTCGGTTATAAAAAAAATATCCGATACCAAGGCTCGCCCTTGTATTATACATCTTGCTTACTTTCTGATTATTAGAATAAAAAAAGTCCTCTTGCAGGAGAACCCTAAAAGAGCGACTCAATCTTAGGTCTATAAATAATCCAAAGGGGAAATCAAATCCGATACCTCCAGAAGCACCTAAATCCAATTTTCTCATTTCAGGAAAATTATTATATCGGTTATTGGAGGTGGTAAAATTATTTCCAATTACAAGATGTGCAAGCCCTGTATCTTGTCCCGCAATGAGAGAAGCCGCATAAGTTCCTACCTGTATTCTGAGGTGCTTCAAAGGATATATCACGACTTCGGCTGGTATCGTGAGATAATGGAGGTTCATTCTCCCATTTACTTCCCCTCTAAAATAAGTATTTACCATAGTAGGAATACCTAATACATTCTGAATCAAGGAAGTATCTGTCCTATCAATCAAGGAGGTATAAGAAGAAAACTGCCTTTCATAATTTATCCCTGTTGAAACCGCAAACCACTTTTTACGAAAAACTTCTCCGCAAAAGCCAATATTATAGGCGATAATAGGGTTACCCGTTGCGCCGGAATCCACTATTGTTGGAATAGGCGCGCCTATAATTGCGCCGGTACGGATACCCATTTTTTGGGCAATCGCTACATTAAATAAGATAACAAAAACAATGGCAAGAGAAAGCGTATATTTCATATTTTTTTTGAGGAAACATTCAAAAACCCAAAACTGACAAAATGAATATCCACAAAGATAACTCTCTGTATTAAGCCAATGGATATAGGACTAGTAACGAATCGTTACTTGTTTGGCGTTTTTACCTATTATCCTCACACAATCTGGAGACAGTCCTAAAATTTCTGCTCTATCTGCCCTTATTCTATTGGTAATTTTCACATCAATGTAACCGGAATTATTAGGAATCATGAGTTTCACAAAGCTACCAATAGGGAGGCTTTTATGATAAGCATAATATTTAGCGGATTCATGGGGGGCGCTAACACCAATATAGGTACCGCTTTCAATATTTTTACCCAATTCAACGAAAGGCTCTACAAGGGCTTCCGTAGAAGGATTTGTAGGGGTAACCGCTTCGGGAGTGGCAGTTCTTTTTACTTCGGCAGTAGGAGTAGCTTGTTCAGTAGTAACCGTAGGGACTTCGGTCGTAACTGCCGGAGAGGCGGACGACTGGTTAGGGGCTTCTTCGATTTTACGTTGCGCGACTACTGGTGCAGGAGTTTCTTTTCTAACTTCTGGTGAGGGCTGAAAAGGAATATACTCTAATTTTACCTTTAAACGGTCTCCGATATTCATTTTATCGGCAGTAATATCATCATTCCAAGATTGTAATTGCTCTACCTCAATACCATAATCACTTGCTATAGACGAAAGGTCATCTCCTGCGGTAACCATGTGATAGCTCCACCTTGGAATCATCGTTGTGCCTTGCTCGGAGCGGGTCGTTACTACTGCCGGAGAAGCCTCTACCCTCATGGTAGGGGAGCCGGAATTTTGGGGAGGCTCTACATTCGCTACTGGGGCAGAGATTACGGGGGCAGGGGTACTCACATTCGTAGGGGTATCCGCTTCGTTTAAGGAACGCTGGGCGGTACCCGGAATAATCAACTCCTGACCAATGAGGATATTATTAGAAGTAAGATTATTTACTTTCTTAATCTCTTCAACAGAAACATTATGGATTTTTGAGATTGCGTACAAAGTCTGTTTAGAGACTACTACATGTATTGTATTTGTTCCTCTATCAGAAACATCTTTGGAAACGGGATTATTTTGGGGGGAGACCGGTTCAAATTTTAAATCGGACATGCTCTGCGCTTGAAGCGTCAAGACAAAACTAAGTGCCAAGATGAAAGAAAATAATAAAGATTTAGTGGTACGCATGAGAATCTGTTTTATGTATGGAGAATAAAATTACGCAATTATAATTAATAATATTTATATAGATGCAAAAATAGAAGTAATTCTATAAAAAAAATACAGAAAATAGGTCTTGGGGTATAAAAAACCCTGTTCTTCTTGCCTTTTATCTTGAAATAAGCCTATTACAAGCAATATAATACTAAAAACTTGTTTTTACTATTAGTTAGTTTGGTTCAAAAAAAAGTTACATTTATAGAATTATTCGAGGGAAAAATATCCTTTATTTTTTTAATATCTGGCTTTTGAAAATCTTTTATAGAATAT
The DNA here is from genome assembly GCA_963169475.1 of Bacteroidota bacterium. Classification (GTDB taxonomy): domain Bacteria; phylum Bacteroidota; class Bacteroidia; order J057; family J057; genus JAAFHL01. The sequence continues at coordinate 3,175 of CAUJFT010000066.1, forward strand.
CCTTTGTGTTTTGAGAAAAATCTACCTCAAGTTCTTGGGAGAAGGTGTTCTTATCTTCTTGTTGTTTTTTTAAGATAGAAGTCTTTATTTCATCAAGTGTTCCGTCCTGCCGGCTAATGTCATAAAGTGCGTTTCCAATAAGAAGAGGTAAAACCGGGTGCGTATTCCACCTCAGGCAGTATTTTACTTCTTTTTGTAGATTCAGGTGTATGAGTCGATTATAATGAGAAGAGTTTTTCATAAAATACTTTTTCCTTATATTAGCAATAAAGTAAAGCATATCAGCCATAAGGGCGGTATCTTGATAGTAATAAAATTGGTTACCAAGCTCTCTTGCTACGGCTCCAGCAAAAATTGTATCTTCTATATTGGGGTGGTCTTGCCAACCGGAGCATAATAAACAAACGTTTTCATTTTGTTCAATAAGCCAACTACACAAAAGAGAAATATTAGGAAATGAGCCGACGACAATGTCTCTTGCGCCTCTCTCTTGTGCCATACGGATAGCCTTTGTTCCGTTAGTGGTGGTCATTGCGATTTTTTTGCCTAAGACTTGTTCGTTCATAAAAGAGAATGGCGAATTTCCGAAATCAAAATCTGGGATTTGCTCTCCTTTTCGTTCTCCCGCAATCAGATACCCCTTGGTTTTATAGCTTCTGCACTCTTCTATTTCGGAAACAGGCAGGATAGCCTCTGCTCCGTGAGAGAATGCTACACACATAGAACTGGTAGCGCGAAGTACATCAATGACTACTACTATAGCTCCCTTTATATCAAATTGATCAATAAGGGCGGGAGTGAGACATACGTGAAGATATTTTTTTCGCTCTTTACTCATTGGTGCTATGGTAATGTATGTTTTATAAAAAAAAATCAATTCCTATTTTGCTTTTTATGCAAAAGACATCAAGATAAATGCGTAGCTTTTAATTACTTTTGTATAAAAGGTGTTTTTACTACTTCTGCTTTTACTGGCTTATTTCTAATCATAATATCTATCTGTGTGCCGAGTTTAGCTAATTCCGTAGGTACATAAGCCATTCCAATCCCAATATTTAGTACGGGGCTAATTGAGCCGGAAGTTACTTTTCCTACTATGTTTCCTTCATAGGCTACTTCATAATCATGGCGGGGAATCCCATTCTCTATCATTTTAAAGCCTACAAGTTTCTTCTTTACGCTTTCTGCTTTTTGTTTTTTGAAGATATCAGAGCCATTAAAATCCCCTTTATTTAATTTAGTAACCCAACCCAATCCTGCTTCAAGAGGGCTTGTTTCATCATTAATATCATTCCCATAAAGCATATATCCCATCTCTAATCTTAACGTATCACGACACCCTAAACCGGTAGGAATCATGCCGAAACTTTCTCCGATTTCCATAAGATTATTCCATGTACGAACCACTTCTTTGTTATAAAGAAAAATTTCAAAGGTTCTTTCTCCGGTATATCCTGTGGTAGCTATCAGGGATTTTTCTGCTCCGTTGTAGGTGCCTTTATGAAAGAAATAAGTACTTAATTGGGATAAATCAAAATCCGTTAGTTTTTGTACGATGGCTTCTGCCTTAGGTCCAGATACTGCGATAAGCGAGGTTTCTTCGGATATATCTATCAGTTCTGCCCCGATATTTTTATTGTTTTCCACTAACCAATTCCAATCTTTTTCGATATTGCTTGCATTCGCAACAATCATGTATTCATTGTCCTGAATGTAATAAACAATACAATCATCTACGATTCCTCCTTGTAAATTGGGAATACAAGCGTATTGCGCTTTTCCATGATGAAGAAGAGAAGCATCATTAGTGGTAACCTTTTGAATCAGTTCTAGGGCGCGGGGTCCTCTTATGATAAATTCACCCATGTGAGAGACATCGAAAATCCCCGCGGCATTCCTCACAGCGAGATGTTCTGCTTTGTCGCCGGTATATCTTACGGGCATTTCAAACCCTGCAAAAGGAATAAGTTTTGCTCCTAATTGCTGATGAACGGAGTATAGTTCTGTCTTCTTGGTCATATTTTGATTACTTTATTTAGATTTTGAGGCGCAAATTAATGATATTCTGTGAGACAAAAAGAATTTATTTTTTAAAAAGAGTACGATTAGTAGGGGATAAATGATAGTTATTGCTTAATTTTGTGGCTTAGAAACAAAGTACTACCTTATGAAATATGCTTTTTTAGGGCATTTTATATACTTAATCTACTTAATTTAAGCGTTTTAAACCATATAAAGTCTATTTATCAATATGAATGTTCTTCTAATTGGAGGTGGAGGACGAGAACATGCGATGGCACTCGGTATCTCACGGTCTCCTCTTTGTAAAAAGTTGTACATTGCTCCTGGTAATACTGGAACTGCAAGCCTAGGGGAGAATACGCCTTTGAAGGCTGACGATTTTAATGATGTGTATAAATTTGTTAATTCAAATCAAATTTCGCTTGTGGTTGTGGGTCCGGAGTTGCCGCTTGTAGAGGGGCTTGCCGATTTTCTAAACGGGTTGAATATCGCAGTAATTGGTCCGGGTAAAGGGGGTGCTAGGTTAGAAGGGAGCAAGGAGTTTGCCAAGGCATTTATGGATACACATCATATTGCTACGGCGGATTTTCATACGTTTCAATCTTGGGAAATAGGAATTGCCAAAGCGTATGCGGATTCTTTATCTCTTCCCATAGTGATTAAGGCAAGCGGATTAGCTGCTGGTAAGGGGGTCATTATTTGCGAAACAAGAGAAGATACACATCGTACAATCGAAGGAATGCTCTCCGACAACTGGTTTGGTTTATCCGGAAAAACCATTGTGATTGAAAAATTTCTAAAGGGGATTGAAATGTCTGTTTTTGCACTTTCAGATGGTTATTCCTATAAAATTTTTCCAAATGCAAAGGACTATAAAAGAATAGGAGAAGGAGATACAGGTCCCAATACGGGTGGAATGGGGGCGGTTTCGCCCGTACCGTTTGCAGACGATTTGCTGATGCAAAAAATCAAAGAAAGAATTATTGAGCCTACGTTCAAGGGCTTAAAAGCAGAAGAGATTTTTTACAGTGGTTTTTTATTTTTTGGAATTATGGTCTCCGAGGGCGAGCCTTATTTGTTAGAATATAATTGTCGCATGGGAGACCCCGAATCAGAGGTAGTATTTCCCTTAATTGAAAATGATTTGGTGGAATTGTTTATGGCAGTAGATGCCGGAAGGTTGGATACTCAAGAGATAATGATTAAGCCCGGTTTTTGCACTACGGTGATGTTAGTCTCTCAGGGCTACCCCGATGAGTACGAGAAGGGAAAAGCCATTACCGTTCCAAATACACTAAGGGACGTTACTATTTTCCATGCGGGAACAAAACAAGAGGGGGACGAAATAGTAACAAATGGCGGACGTATCATGGCTTTGACCGCTTTTGGGAACACGCTTGAAGAGGCTTTGTCGCGCTCATACGCTGCGGCAGAGTTGGTACAATTTGAAGGGAAATATTACCGAAGAGATATTGGGAAAGATTTGAGGTAAACCTCATCTCCTCCAAGAATGTGTGTTCTTTTTGGGTTTTTCGGACGATGAGTAAAGCGTGTTTGTAAAGTTTGAGTTTTTATTTTTCCTTCACAGTTAGCGGTTCTTGTAGTATTACGGTTTGATGGCAACTTTCATTTAGGGAAATTGTCAGAGATACGTCATATACTCCGGGTGTTTTATAGGTTTTGAGGGGCTGCTCTTCTTTGGAGGTAGTACCGTCTCCGAAATCCCATTTAAAGTTCTCCGCAAAGGCAAACCTTGCCTTGAACCTTACCGGGTGATTTAAGGCGATATTATTTTGTTCATCTGCCCTTACAAAAATATCGGGTTTAATGATGGCAGAATCACAAGGAATTTCGCTAACTTTCAGAAACCAGAAATCCTTGTTACCGTCTTTCTTTCCGGTAAAATAATTATCTTTTTCGCCCAACATTAGGATTCGTCCGGG
>CAUJFT010000067.1 GCA_963169475.1 Bacteroidota bacterium
AAATATATATGGAGGAGCGGTGTCTCTCGGGCATCCTTTAGGCGCGTCTGGGGCAAGAATTATCGTTACTTTGCTCAATATTTTACAGCAAGAAGGTGGAAAATACGGAGCAACCGGTATTTGTAATGGAGGAGGTGCAGCTTCGGCTCTTGTTTTTGAAAGATTGTAATTCTTAAAATAAAAAAGCTCCCCTCATATTAGTGTTAAGGGGAGCTTTTTTTATACTATCCCCTCCCCTACTCCTTTCTAATAAATTCTAACTCTCGTTTTGACCTCTGTCTTTCGTCCTTTATCATCAATACAAGTAATTACGTTGCCTCCGGGTTCTGGGGTAATGAACACCTTTTCATCTTTGGGTGTGGTCTTGATAAATATCCCATTCACGTACCAATGAAGATTAGTAACAGAGGCTCCTGCTGCCGCATGGAGCGCAATCTGCTGATTTCTACCCTTTTCAATATAATATTCATGGTTGGCGGCAGGAGAAATAATCTTAGGACCTTCTCCCGATATTTTTGCAGGGCACAAGGAGAAATGTGGAGGTGGCATTTTTATTCCGATAAGCTCTGTACGCATCCAAAGTGATATTGCTGGTTCATAAACAGGATACTTTTTACGAATAAACCCCTCAGAAGGGCAACAAACCGGACAATAAAGGTAACGCTCATCTGGACTAATCGTAAGTTCCTGGTATAGATTACAAGGCATCAGAGAGGAAATATTTCGAATATAAAAATCCGAAACCTTCTGGGGACAAGTTTCTGGAGAAGGTAACATTCCGGTTTCTGCACAAACCATTCTTTCTTGTATAGACTCCGGACGGTCAAACCATTTTTTTTGAGGGTTAAAATCAATGGCATTAAAAATGTCTAACAGCAGCGGCATAGCGATTTCTGCGCCTGTCAGTTCTGGTACTCCGCTCCCGTCCATATTTCCCGTCCAAATCCCAATAGTATAACGCGGGGAATAACCAATCGCCCAAGCATCTCTTTTCCCGTAAGAAGTTCCTGTTTTCCACGCTATCTTTGGGGCTTTTGAATCATTTATATAATTTTGAGGTAAATCAGGTCTTTCCAAGTCAGAAAGAATATTTCCAATTAAATAAACAGAAGCTGGAGAAAATAAGGTGACTCCATTTTGAGAACTCTTCGGCTTCGATTTCAGGTAAACTAATGGGTACATTTTCCCTTCATTGGCAAAGCAGGTGTAAAAGCGGGTAATTTCTTCAAGTGTAACCCCGCATCCTCCAAGAGCTAAGGAGTAACCCAATGTATTGCGTCTTTTTTTTACATCTGAAAAACCGGCTTTTTCTAACATATTAGCAAAGGATTCAAAACCAATTTGGTCTAAAAGCCAAATAGGAGGGAGGTTTAGGGAATGGGCAAGAGCCTCATGGACGGTTACTAATCCCCTAAAACGAAGGTCGAAATTATCGGGAGTATATCCACTAAAATTAGCCGGAATATCTGGCAATTTCATCTTAGGAGTAATGGTCCCCCTATCAAATCCCATAGCATAAATGACGGGTTTAAGGGCGGAACCGGGTGAACGATAAGAGGTAATTCCATTTACTTGCCCTTTCGCTTGATTATTATTAAAATCGGCTGACCCGCAATAAGTAATTACTTCATGCGTATGATTATCCACAATCAGTACAGCACCATTGGTAACTCCAAATTCAGAAACTCTCTTTATATGTTCGGCAAGAAGCCCTTCTGTTATTTTTTGGGTTTTAATATCAATGGTTGTATAAAGCGCAGTATCTCCTTCTTTGGTGTGCAAATACTGACAAAGATGAGGGGTTTCTGGTTTTATTTGAAATCGCATAGCAGAAACAGGTTCAGTAGTAGCGGCAACTAAGGCTTTCTCCGGAAAAATCTTATCTTTTTTCATCTTTTGAATCCAAACATTCCTGAAATGGATAGTTTTGTCCACTTTTCTATCCGGTCTAAGTGCGTTAGGATGATTAGGCACAACCGCAAGCATGATACATTGGGAAAGACTAAGTTTTAGCGGAGGGCGAAGATAATATAAATAGGAAGCAGAATGAACGCCTTCTATATTCCCTCCATAAGGCAGGTAACTAAGATACATTTCCAAAATTTCTTGCTTAGAATAGTGCCATTCGTATTGGATTGCCCTAAATATTTCGATTACTTTAGATAAATAAGTCCGCGAACGGGGCTCTACAAGCCGAACAAGCTGCATAGTTATTGTAGAAGCTCCGGAGGTTCTTTCACCAGATATAATGTTATTGAAAAAAGCTCTCATCAAAGAGACTGGATTTACTCCGTAATGAAAATAAAACCACGCATCTTCCTTGTATAGAATAGCCTTAACCATATCTGGGTTAATATCCTTGGTATGTGTTTCCAATCGCCATTTATGGTCAGCCGTCAAATAAGCACATAGCAAATTTCCTTCTTTATCGTAAATAACCTGAGAATATTCCTTTGTTGGTGGGAGGGGAAATAATATATCTGTAATCCCCAAAAAAAACCAGAAAAATACCAGAAAGGCAGTAAATTTCAATATTCTTTTCCTGAAAGTAGAAAGTACAAGATATTGTCGATACAGGATTTGTATCCAAGTTAAAATTAACCTAATCCATTTAATATCGCCAAATCGACCTATTTTCATAATTAAGACAATTTGAATCGTTTTTAGGTATTAATACCCTTATTCTGTTTGATTGTTTGCTTTTTGAAAAGAGAATAGGGAGAAATAACATTTTTTAGTATGAAACCCAAAAACCTTTAGTGCCTCTGCAAAAGATTTTCTTTTTTGCATTTATTTTTAAAACTTTATAGGAAATAAATAGCTAAATACTAACTTTGCAGATTCATTGAATAGGGTTTATGAAGATATTAATGGTTTGTCTTGGAAATATATGTCGCTCCCCCATGGCAGAGGTTATTATGAGGGCTATCATTGATAGGGAGGGCTTAGATTGGGAAGTGGACTCTGCTGGTACTGAATCTTTTCATATAGGGAAACCGGCTCATTCCGGAACGATAAAAGTTTGCCAAATCAATGAGTTAGATGCTTCCACTCATATTGCTCGTCAGTTCAAGAGTAATGATTTTGAATCCTATGATGTAATATATGCACTCGCTACCGATGTTTATAGCGAGATTAGACGCTTTGCAAAACACCCCGAACAGATGAGCAAGGTAAAGTTAATTATGAAGGAGCTTTATCCAGATAGAAACCTTTCAGTAAAAGATCCTTATTATGGTACCGAAAAGGATTTTCATCAGGTATATGAAGTGCTTGTAAATCTTTGTGAAACCATCATGCTAAAATATAGATACCCTAAGTAAATTAATATTAAATGTACATTTAATTCCTTATCAAAAAATTATTGTAAAATGAAAAAAATTATTGAATGTGTTCCTAATTTTAGTGAAGGAAGGGACAATGCGATTATACAAGCAATCGCGTATAGCATTAAAAGTGTAGAAGGAGTAAAATTATTGGAAGTAGATCCGGGAGTTTCTACGAACAGAACAGTAATGACTTTTGTAGGAGAACCAGAAAGAGTAATCATTGCTGCGTATAATGCCATTAAAACCGCTTCGGAATTAATCGATATGCGTAAACATCATGGCGAACATCCGCGTATGGGAGCTACAGATGTTTGTCCGTTAGTGCCGGTTTCAGGAATTACCGTAGAAGAAACTGTACAATATTCGCATATCCTTGCTGAAAAGGTAGGGAATGAATTAAATATTCCGGTTTATATGTATGAATTCTCTACAAGCAGCGAGCCAAGAAAAAACCTTGCCGACATCCGTGCCGGAGAATATGAGGGCTTTAGACAAAAATTATTTTTGCCGGAGTGGAAGCCAGATTATGGTCCCCTAGTATTTAATGAAACTGCCGGGCAAACGGTAATTGGGGTAAGAGATTTTCTTGTTGCCTACAATATAAACCTAAATACAAGGTCTGTAAAAAGGGCTAACTCTGTGGCTTTTGATATTCGTGAGAAAGGAAGAGTCAAAACAATAGATGGCTCCCCTAATGGGAAACCCATTCTTGACGAGGAAGGAGAACCCCTAAGAATACCCGGAACTTGTAAGCATGTAAAGGCAATTGGCTGGTATATAGAGGAGTATGGAATTTCTCAGGTATCTTGTAATCTCACGAATATCATAGAAACTCCACTCCATGTTGTGTTTGAAGAGGCAGTAAAATCAGCTTTTCATAGAGGACTTCGGGTAACAGGCTCTGAACTCGTGGGGCTTATTCCGAAAAAATGCCTTTTAGATGCGGGCAGCTACTTTCTGGAAAAACAAAAATTATCTTCAGGTGTATCCGAAGGAGAGTTGATTCATGTAGCAATAAAAACCTTAGGCTTAGATGAGTTAGGAACGTTTGACCCCAAGAAGAAGATAATAGAATTTTGTATGGAGGACGAAAAAGGGATAAACCTTACAGAGATGAGTGTCCGCCGTTTTAATAGCGAACTAGCCTCCGACAGTCCTGCCCCTGGCGGCGGGTCAGTAGCTGCGTTGTGTGGCGCGCTTGCGGCTTCTTTGGGAACGATGGTCGCTAATCTCTCTGCGGGCAAGAAGGGGTGGGAGAGTCAATGGAAGTATTATAGTGATTGGGCGGTAAAAGGGCAGGAACTAAAAAACCGTTTGCTTTATTTTATCAATGAAGATACTGCGGCTTTTAATGGGGTACTTGAAGCCATTCGCCTTCCCAAAGGCACGCCAGAGGAAAAGGAAACCAGAAAAACGGCAATGCTTAAAGCAAATAAATATGCAACCCTGATTCCTTCCAATGTAATGATTGAGGCTTTTGCAGTTTATGAATTATTAGAGGCGATGATTAAAGACGGAAACCCAAATTCTGTTAGTGATGCAGGTGTCGGGGTGCTTTGTGTAGATGCAGCAATTCAGGGTACTGCAATGAATGTATTAACAAACCTTTCAGGCATTGCAGATGAGGATTTTAAAAGGGATAGTATGAAAAATGCTGAATATTATCGGAACGAAAGCGATAAGAAAAAACAAGAATTATTAAAA
>CAUJFT010000068.1 GCA_963169475.1 Bacteroidota bacterium
ATCATATCTGCAAGTGTAATATGTTTATTTACATCGGGCGTATATCGTGGGTCTGTAACAAGTTGAGAAACACCATTTTGAAGCTGGGAGATAATTTGCTTTCTGATTTCCTCCGTTGCTTTTAGATGTCCGTTCACGATACCTTCTTGGGGGTGAGAGACTCCGAGTGCTGCAGTAATGGGAATTACTTCCTTGATTTCATCAATATTTAAATCGCCTCCCGTTCCGTAATAATTTTTCAGTAACGGATAAACCGCTTTATACCATCGTTTTAATACACCCTCTTTGCGCGGGTCTGCGGGGTCAAAGTTGATTCCGGATTTTGCTCCCCCAATTGCGGGTCCTGCAACTTTGAATTTTATTTCCATCGTTTTGGCTAATGACAAAACCTCGTGCATCGTACAGCCTTTGCGCATACGGGTGCCGCCTCCCGCTGCTCCGTTCGTCAAGGAATTAATTACTACCCAGCCTTCGGCTTCGGTTTCTCTGTCTGTCCAATGAAATACAATTTCTGGTTGTTTGGATTCAAATTCTTTTAATCTCCTAATCATATTTAATGAATGATAAATGTCTCTATACAGAGGATGTTTAAAAATCGGAGCAAAGATAGAGAAAATGTACGAAGCTATAGTCCTCTAATATGGTTTGGAGAAAAATATTATTGCTAATTTTGCGGGCATGAACGAAGATATTATTTCCCCTATTTTAACGGAGTACAGTCGCTGGAAGGGAGAATTACCCGCCAAAGTAGAGCGGATTGCCCCGGCCGGCAGCAACCGGAACTATTTTAGAATTTACCACCAAGGAGGAGGCACTATTATTGCCACGCATAATCCTGATAATATTCGGGAGAATGAAACATTTATTGCATTCACGAAACAATTCAAAAAGCATGGGATCAATGTTCCGGAGGTACTTCATGTTTCCGAAAAAAAAGACATATATTTTCAGACAGACAATGGGACTGATTCACTGTTAGATATTTTGAAGCAGGAAGGGTACTCCAAAACCGTTTTTGAATATTACAAGAAAGCACTTTCAGCGCTTGCGCGTATCCAAGTAATTGGACATAAGGAGATAGACTTTAGTTTTTGCCCTGCTGACAACTGTTTTGACAAAGAAGCCATTTTGTATGACCTTCACTATTTCTTATTTTACTTTTTAAACCCACTTGGTATAGCCTACCATAAACCGAATCTACTTCAAAACTTCGATACCCTTGCCGAATTTTTAAGTACAGAAAAATCCCGACATTTTATGTATCGTGATTTTCAGAGTAGAAATATCATGGTCAAGGAAGGGGACTTGACTTTTATAGACTATCAAGGAGGAATGGAAGGACCTTTGCAATATGACGTAGTTTCTTTGCTGTGGCAGACCAAAGCAGACTTACCCAAGACATGGAAAGAGGAATTGAGCAAGTTTTATTTTTATGAGGTGAACCAATTACTGAATAATACACTTGATGCCGATACCTTTTTTCGGTATTACGATGGATTCGTCTTGATTCGGAAACTCCAAACGCTTGGTGCTTACGGATTCAGGGGATTATTTGAACGGAAACCTCACTTTCTTTCTGTAATTCCTTCTGCTTTGCATCAATTGAAGGATTATCTTGAATCCTTTGATGTACCCGTCCATCTACCGGAATTGATACGGGTGCTGAAAATACTTACCGGAGACGCTATTCAAAATCGGTTCAGGCACAAGGTTGCTACTGCGGAAAGCCCACTAGTCGTTCATATTAAAAGTTTCTCCTATAAAAAAGGAATCCCTCAAGACCCGTCTGAAAATGGGGGAGGGTATATTTTTGATTGCCGTCCTTTACATAATCCGGGGCGATACCCTGCTTACGTAGATTTAACCGGTAGAGATGAGCCCGTACAGCAATTTTTACTTACTCGCTCTCTTATGCCGCACTTTTTGGAGTATGTTTTTTCTATTGCGGATATTGCAGTTCAAAATTACTTAGAAAGAGGCTTCGATAGCCTAATGATTTGTTTTGGGTGTACAGGAGGAAAACACCGCAGTGTGTTTGCAGCAGATAAACTCGCCGTTTACCTGAAAGAAAAATATCATGTACATATCGCACTTGAACATATCGAACGTGGTTGGGAGAAAGAGTATTTATAGAAAATTTAAGTCTGCTGAAAAAAATGAAAGCAATGATTCTCGCAGCCGGATTTGGTACTCGTATGCAGCCCCTTACGCTGACTCGCCCCAAGGCACTGATTGAGGTAAACGGAATTAGCCTTTTGGAAAGAAATATTGCCTATCTCCTACATTTTGGCGTAACTGAAATTGTGGTAAATGTACATCATTTTGCCCACCAAATAGTTGATTTTTTAAGTGCTAAGAAATTTCAAAACGTAACGATTCATATTTCTGACGAATCTGATGCAGTACTTGAAACAGGGGGTGGGCTTAAGCGTGCAGCCCGTTTTCTGGACGGAAAAGAAAGTTTTATCTTGATGAATGTCGATATTCTCACTAATTTATCTCTTGGAAAAATGATAAATTTTCATCAAAGTCATCAAGAAGTACTTGCAACACTTGCCGTAACGGATAGATATTCCTCACGCGCTTTGTTGTTTGATGAAACGAGGCAACTAATGGGTTGGAAAAATGATAAAACGGGAGAAAAAATTTTAAATACTGACAAAGAGGAGAGGCTTGTACCCAAAGCGTTTAGTGGCGTTCATGTTATTTCTCCCCGAATCTTTGATTATATAGAGGAAGAAGGTAAATTTTCTATCATTGATGTCTATCTACGACTTGCCCGCCAGCACGTTATTTACGGATATGAGCATAGTGGAGATATATTATTAGATGTGGGGAAACCCGAGTCCATTCCCTTTGCGGAGGCTATATTTTTATAAGGCTTCTTCTTTGGGTGTTTTCCTCTAAACCTTATACAAGGTTTGCAGTTTTAGGGAAAAGATTATGGTTGAAAGATGAAATATATTTTTTGGTGTTTTTCTGTCCTCCTTTTTTCCGGTTGTATTCGGGAGATAACAATAAAAGACCCTATAGAAACAGAGCCGATGCTTGTGGTCGAAGGATATATCAATCCTATCTATCCTCATCTGAATTATGTGATACTGTCGGAGTCTGCCAATGCTTTTGATACTGTTGTGGATCCTCGTTTCGTACAAGATGCAGCCGTTTGGGTTATGGAGGGAAGCCTAAATGAAAAGGGGACAATTTCTTGGGATTCTAGCTCAACGCGTAAATGGGCAAGATTATCAGGGGTTTCATGGATTCCCACTTCTGCTAAGGGTATTTATGCGGATACAATGCTTGCTGTTAGTCCTAATTTGGCAATGAAAGGCAGGGAAAATCATTATTACAAGATGCGAATAGAACGGTTGGGAAGTGTGTATGAGGCAGTTACTCATATTCCCGAAATTGTAAATATAGACAGCCTCACCTATGAGATAAAAGAGAATGCGATTAGTGGTAAGTTATTTGGACAGATTACGGTGCATTATGGAGACCCCCAAGCAATGGGGAACAATTATTTGTCTATGTATGATTCGGCAGGATATGATTTGCTGCCGGGTTGGGGAGCAGTGGTTGAAAAAAAAGTTGCTGATGACCATACGATAAATGGGGTCTATCGGCATGACCTCCGATTTACGCGTTTTCCGATTGGAGATACTGTAAATTATTATATTCACAGCATTGATAGAGGTACTTTTAATTTCTGGCAAAGTCAGATTAATAATACGGGAATGCCCAATCCCTTTACGAGCGGAACGCCGATGGTTACTAATTTGAAGGGAGAACGTGTTACCGGTTTCTTTTCGGGGCTTGGTACGTCCCACAAAAGGGTTATCATTCAACAATAGCGTTTCTCCTAATTATTCTGTGTATGGAATTTTTAAAAGAAATATTTCAATTCTTGATGGAGAGGAAAAAATGGTGGCTTCTACCGGTTATCCTTATTCTGCTTATTATTGGATTCTTGCTTGTAGTCGGAGGTAGTCTTCCTTTTGTCTATACGCTCTTTTGATTGGGTTTACAAAATCAAGGCGTTTATACCCTCTCTAAAATTTTTGGAAGCGGTGTGATGTTTTCTTTCCCCTCAATATGACGAGGAGGAGTATTTGCCTTTGCTGGTATTTTCACGAAATAATTCCCCAAACAAACCAACTTTTGAGCAGTTCTGATGTCTTTTTGCTCCGTTCGTCCCTTTTTTCGTTGAATCTCGGCTCTTTTTTTTACCTTTGTGTCAATTCACCAAAATCAATAAGATTATGAAAACGGAACAATTTAAACAAAGGTACTTGCTCATTATTCTTTTTTTATTTTTCCCATTTTGTGTTACCCACGCACAATACGTCACTATCCCCGACGCTAATTTTAGGGGCTACCTTCAGCAGCAGTTCCCGGGTTGCTTTAATGCTAACGGGCAGATGGATACAACCTGTCAAGCCGTTATGACCCAGAGTTTTATGAGTGTTGCCTACAAGAATATTGCTGACCTTGAGGGGGTTCAGTATTTTGATATGCTTAATAACTTGAATTGTTCTCACAACCAACTCACAAGTTTGCCGCCTTTACCCTCTACGATAAATCAATTAGATTGTGGCTACAATCAGATTTCGGGCTTCTCTGCTTTACCGGCGAGCCTTCTTACTATCAATGCCGAATATAATTCTCTGACCACGTTACCTGCCACGCTCCCTCCCTCTTTGAGTAATATACAAATTGAGCATAATCAGCTTACCTCCCTTCCTACGTTACCCGCCAATCTTGCTTTCTTGAAATGTGGCTACAATCAGATTACTTCTCTTCCTGCACTACCATCTTCCTTGTTTCATTTACGATGTGAATTTAATCAAATTACGGCATTCCCCGCCCTTCCCAATAGTTTGTATTATTTATCTTTTTTTAATAATCAAGTACCTTCTACAGCAATTCCTGCTAATTTACCCACAAATCTCTACCTGTTTGATGGCTCTAATAACCCGCTTACCGTGTTTCCGAACTTTTCGAATTGTCCGGGGATACAAGTGATTGTCCTTTCCGGAACGCAGATACCCTCAATTCCCTCTTTGCCCTCTACGCTTACAGATTTTAGATGCAACGCTAATCAGCTAATCTCCTCTGTCCCTACTTTGCCATCAGGTTTGGAAATATTAGACGTTAGTTGGTGCAATTTTAATACATTGCCCGCACTCCCAAATGGATTAGTGGCTCTGAATTGCGCTTACAACCCGCTCACTAGTTTTCCGGCAGTTTTACCTGATAGTCTTGCATCACTCGCTTGTGATAGTACCTATATTACGTCCCTCCCCGCTCTTCCCGTAAATCTATATTTTCTTTCGTGTACATGGAACTCCGGTTTATCTTGTCTTCCGTTGCTTCCCCCGGGACTTCAAAGCCTGACTTGTTTTAATACTCCTATAAACTGTTTGCCTAACCACCCCCCTCTGCTTACTAGTATATCCCCGGGAAGTCTTACGGTTTGTACCGCTACAAGTAGCTGCGCACTTTATCCGGAGATTTCCGGTAAGGTCTTTTCTGATACCAATAATAATGGAGTTCAAGATGCAGGGGAGGCTCCGATAGTACAAAAGCTGATAGCAGTACAGCCCAATAATTGGTTTGCCTATACGGGTATAAATGGAGAATACGCACTTAGGGTAGAGACAAATGTGAATTATTCTGTAACCACTGCCCCCGTGCTTTATTATACTACAAACCCGAGTAGCTATCCGGTTACTTTCACCGCGATGGCTCAAATAGATTCTCTGAATAATTTCGGTTTATATCCCACCCCTAATGTGAACGACCTCCGAATCACCCTAACCTCTGGAACTGCCCGTCCTGGATTTGATATGAGCTATTGGATTACCTACGAAAATGTGGGTACTACTACGCTTTCAGGAGATGCTTCTTTGGCTTTTGATAATACTATCCTAACGTATTTGAATAGCTCTATCTCTCCTACTTCCCAAACTTCTAATACCATTACATGGAGTTTTACAAACTTGCCCCCCTTTGGTAAGCAGGACTTATGGATTGATTTTAATGTTGGAGCAACGACTCCTTTGGGGACTGCACTAAATGCTTCTGCTACTATTCAGCCAATAACGGGAGATGTCCTACCCTCTGATAATACCAATAACGACAATCGAGCAGTACAAGGCTCTTATGACCCCAATGAGAAAATCGTAAGTGAAATAATTCTTAGTCCTGCGGAGGTGGCTGCAGAGAAGATGCTGGAATATATCATATTTTTCCAAAATACCGGTACAGATACTGCATTTACTGTTAAATTAATTGATACGTTAAGCCAAAACCTTCAAATCGCCTCCTTAGAGGTATTATCTGCAAGCCACCCATATAGTTTAGCGATGTCTGAACACGGAACCTTACATATTCATTTTGCCAATATTTTACTCCCTGATAGTAACGTCAATGAGCCTGCTAGTCATGGGTTTATCCGGTATAGAATCCGCCCCAAAACCGCACTTCTACCCGGGGACGAAATTCAAAATAAGACAGATATTTATTTTGACTATAATCTCCCAATTACTACTAATACCACAATTACTACGGTGTCTACCACAGAGTCTATAGAGCCTGAATGGGCAAGTACGGTAAAATTATACCCCAATCCCGTTGAAGATAAAATGGTAGTATCTATTTCTGGTATGGATAATCTCCTGTCAAAAATTAGGATATTTACTACTACTAGTCAGGAACTAACAGAGGCTTTACCCATAGAAGCCTCCACTAATAATATGATAATGGCAGACCTTAGCCGGCTGCCCGAAGGCGTTTATTTTATACAAATCTATACAGAAAAGGGAATATTAAATCGAAAAATAGTGATTCGATAGTTTTAAAAAAATAATTGTAATCCATAGCCGGAATTAACAATAACGACTATGCGTTTCACACCTACAAATAGGGCAAGAACGCTCCGAAAGCACGTTCCCAATACGGCACGAAGATAACCATTTAGAATAGTGTCCTTATATAGTATTTACAGAAAAAAAGTCGTAATATTGTATCTTTAAAACGTCATAGATATGGCGACAATCGAAATATTGTGTTCAAAATGTAATTCAGAAGAGGTGATCTTTGCTGGTTATAATTATTGCAAATCCGGAAAGAAACAGCGACTTAAATGTAAAAGTTATAGCAATAACTTTCAAGCACATTATTGACAAAAAAACGGACGAAATACTAGGTTTTACCTTCGGAAAAAGGACAAACGAAGTTTGGAAGTTGCCTTTTCAAGACCTGCCTGTAGGCAGGCAGG
>CAUJFT010000069.1 GCA_963169475.1 Bacteroidota bacterium
GAAAATAGCAGAACAATAATGCCCAACACGCTACCCAGATGAATCCACCATGACCATTTTCCCACTTTACTCCATGCGGTTTCCTCCTTGATAGCGGTGCTTCCTTCTGCAAAAAAGAAACTTATCGCTGCTACAGAGGCAGATGACATGGAGAGGGCGGTAAGAAACTCCCCTGCTATTCCTGGCATTATCATTATTTTACTTCTTTATCTCCGTATTTAGAGGGGCATTTCATAATAATTTTATCGGCAGTAAATACTTCTGGAGATTCGTATTTCCCAATAACAACAATTTTTTCGGCCTTATCAAAATCATTAGGTTTAGGGTCATGATACTTTACAGGCGATATATTTCCGATGGTATCTTGAAGGGAGAAAGAAAACACATCTTCCTCTGGATTATAGGAGGCCGTTTCTCGATTTACCCATGTCCCCACGATGTGTACAGTATTTCCGCTTTTACGGGCATCTGGGAATGTAGTATAGCTACTGCTGTTTCCGGAGAAACTTACCGCTAAGAATACAGTAAAGAGAGCTGCGACCAATAATTGAATAATTTTTCCCGGCTTCATTTCTTTTGCGTTTTTTTATCTTGAACTATTTTTTCGATTTTGTGTAATTTTCTTTCATTCATAATCATCGTAACAATAAATCCTGCAAAGATGAGTAGGATTACCGTTAAAACAGAATATATTTTATCACTTTGTAATAAAATATCTTGCGTTTGTGTTTGAAGAAAAATATTCATATCTATATAAGTTATTATGCTTCGTCAGAAAGGATTAGCTTTGCAATTTCGGTTCTTTTGCGGATTTCATATAGCCAATAGCCTATCAGGATAAACCCTAGAATAGAAGGCCAAAAAATAATAGAAAAATCTCCTCCTAATTTCCCTGCCATTACAAAAGAGCCTCCTCCCGCATCACTATTTGCAGCGGTGGGGTGCGCACCCGGCAGCATTTTAGGAACGATAAAGTAGAGTGGAATAAGCGAAACAAAGGCAAAGATATTATAAACTGCCGATATCTTTGCTTTTTGCTCCTCATCTTGGAACGTACTTCTCAATAAAAAATAAGCAAGATATATCAGTAATGAAACTAAGGCACATATCTGAATCGGGTCCCATATCCACCACGCATCAAAGCGGCTTGCAGGCAAATGGGAACTCCATGTTACCCTTGACCATACCATTCCCGTAATTAACCCCAAAATATTGAATAGCACCCCTACTTTGGCAGATTCAAAAGCCTGAATATCTGTAATACCCAGACCATACCCGCCCTCTTTATGTTCATAATCGGGGTCTGTCATTCTAAGGTAGCGGATACTATTCAGCACAGAGACTGCCATGAGTACGACTACGGCAAACCACATTGGGACATGATAAAAAATATTCCTATTGCTTTGCCCCATAGGTCCCATAACAGGAAGTGTGGTAGTAAGTCCTGAAATAAGTGCGTATAAAACTAATCCTATCCCTACAATTTTATATAAATGGCGAGCCATGCTGACTTTACAATATTTTGAAACTATAACCCTATATCCTCCAAAAAAGTTATGCCCTCTCTATCCCACCGGCTTAAAATTCTTTATAAATTGTATCAGAGGTAGCATATCCCCCAAAAGCCCCTATTCCATTCCGAATATTAGAACGAAGAATCGTTGGCTCTGTAAAGGGGTCGCTGCCATTCATGGATTGTGCATTTACAGACTCCATATAATTTCCTAACCCATAAGAAAGCCGTTGTATAAATATCTTATATTTTTCTTGTGGAGATGAAAAGGGATAAATACTAAATACGGGGGCTTTAAGCTCTGCTCCATCTGTTATTTCGGATACCACAGAGAGATTGGAAGAAAAATAACGGATAGTATCTGTATCTCCAGTATCAGGATTCCAATTGGTATAATAAGACTCAATAATGACCCCTACCCGATAGTAATCCTTACTTCCTTTTGCATCATCAAATTTGATACTATACTGTTTGTAGCTTTCGCCATTGAAAGGGTCGCTTATCTCTTCCTCCATTAATTCCTTTATCTGGACGGGAGTAGGGATTTGCATTTCTGCATCTACTTCCCTATTTTTATGACTCACTACCAATTTATAGGTTTTAGCAGTTGTCAGAGGCTTTGTTCCCTTGTAGTAATATATCTCAACGGAATCCCTTTCGTTCCCCATCCAAGAGGGAATGGAGTCATAACGGATTGTAGGAATAAGCGTTTGAATATCGCCATCTTCATCGCGGATACTTACGGAGGCATCTTTCAAGAACTGATACCGATTTTGAACCTCTTGATACCCAAAGTAGGATTGGGTTTCAGAAAGATAGACCTCCGGCAGGCTGTCCCTTTCGTTTTCGCTATATACCACAATTTTAGATTCATAGTTTTCTAAATCTATTTGTATGGTCTTCTGGCAAGAAACCAATAGCCCCATTCCCAGATAAAGCAAGCACAACCATGATTTATAACAATGACTTGGCATTTTTATTTGAATTTAGTTAAAAGGTGAAATTATAGGAAAGAGAAGGAATCACCGGCAAAAGCGAAATTTGCTTTGCGACAAATCTTGTCCCATTAGAGCGGGGGTCTTTTTCTTGGGTCATATATACAAAAAACGGATTTCTACGATTATAAACGTTATAAATATCAATATGTACTTCCGACCTCAATTTTTTTCCTGCCTTATATCGCAAGCCTATGTCCAAGCGATTGTAGGCTTTAAGGCGATATCCGTTTTTGGTGGTATAGTCATTGTACCAAGAGTAGTTATTGGTCCACCCATAAATGGGTACAAATAGCCTACCTTCGGGGAGTGTAAGCGCACTACCGGTCTGATAGATAAATACAGAAGAAAAAGACCATCTTTTGTTGAAGTTGTAAATAGCTACAAGCGAAAGATTATGTCTCCTGTCATATTTGAACGAAAAGGGCTTTCCATTATTCAGGTCATCAAACTGTCGCCTGCTCCAAGCAAGCGTATAACTAAGCCAACCCGTAAACCTCCCTGCTCTTTTTCGGAGATAAAATTCTCCTCCATAAGACCAGCCTTTGCCAAATACAAGCGCGCCTTGATAATTACTATTAAAATAAAAATTAGTACCTTCCTGATAGTCCACCTGATTGGACAAATATTTATAA
>CAUJFT010000070.1 GCA_963169475.1 Bacteroidota bacterium
AATGGGTAGTTGAAAAATTTAAAGAGAGAAAACCTGCCATCGAATATTTTAATTCTATAGGTGATACCATTACCGAAAAAACGCTAAATAATTGGAAAAATAAGGGATATTTAAAAAGGAATGATTCGTAGGGCTAATTCCTTGTATTAAGGGGAAAGAGGCGACTCGTCAAGGCTTTATCGAACCTTTTTCGCTCAATCTTCGTTCTCACAGTAGTAGATTTAATATTCAACAACTTTAATATCTTTCTTTTATGCGTAATCAATTTTTAAGCAGGTTTTGGATTTTGTTACTACCTTTTGTTCTTTGGGGGTGTGGGCCCAAGGTCAATAATGAAACAGGAGGCATGAAAATAGAGTTTAGCCACCGTATTGGCAGTCAGAATCTTATTGCAGGTACAGGGGTTTATACCAATGCTGCCGGACACACATTTTCAGTAGAAAGGTTTAAGTATTACGTTTCTAATATTCAACTTAAAAAGGCAGATGGTACAACGTTCACCTATCCTAGAAATAACTCTTATTTTCTCGTAGACGATGCGACTGCTGCCTCCAAGGTAATTTCTCTTACGGATATTCCTGCCGGAGAATATACACAATTGATATTTGTCTTAGGCGTTGATAGTGCAAAAAACTACGCGCCTGCTGCCGAACATGTCGGAGCATTAGACCCGGGAGAGGGAATGTATTGGACGTGGAACTCCGGACATATTTTCTGGAAGCTAGAAGGAAACTCTCCTGATATTAATAATTCCGGAAGCGATAAGTTTGCGTATCACATTGCCGGTGCGGGTGGGATACCTGGCGCACCTACCACCAATAACCTCGAAACGATTACGGTGGACTTCGGTAGCGAAACCCTACCCATTACCGAAGGTGGTAAACCCGAACTACATATTGTAACGGACGTACTCAAAATCTTCAATGGAACATTGCCGTTTTCTATTGTAGATAGCCCTATGGTTACCGATTTATCCAAAGAGTCTGAAACCCTCGCCGCTAACGCTGCTAAAATGTTTCTTTTTGACGGGATTCATTGATATAGTCCTCGTTTAAATCTATAAGGTGTTTTAGCTTTACATTAGGGAATCCGTAAATATAATAATTTCGGGCTCCCTAATTATTTTTATTTTTGATTAGGGCTTCGTTTTTCTGGATATGCCTTTCGATAAATAAATTGATTTGCTTGATAGCGTCCCTTGCTTCGGGGATATATTGCCAGAACATTTGCCATACATGAATCAATCCTTTCCATTTTTGCAACTCTACTTCTACCCCAGCGGTACGGGCTTTCCATGCAAACCGGACTGAATCATCTCTAAGGATTTCATCTTCACTCACTTGTAACAAAATAGGGGGCAATCCTTGTAGGTCTGCAAAAAGCGGAGAAATAAGCGGATGATGAGGGTCATAAGTACTGTAATACATTTTTGCCCAAGAAGGAATGTCAAAATGTTGAATCATAGAATCTTTATCCCTATTTTCTACTACAGAACTTCCACTAACAGTAAGGTCTGTCCAGGGTGCGATACAAAAGGCAGCCGCTGGTAGCGGTTTTCCCATTTCGCGGAGTGCGAGCATCAATGCCACAGAAAGCCCACCTCCTGCGGAATCTCCTCCTACAATAATTTGCGAAGCCTCTATCTTTATCTCTTGAGTGAGCCAATTGTAGGCTTCAAGCGCATCTTCCAATGATGCTGGAAAAGGATTTTCGGGTGCGAGTCGGTAATCAACGGACAACGCCCTAATTCCCACCTCATTCACAATCTTGGCAATAAAAGCCCGGTGCGTTTTGGTTGAACCCATTACGTAGCCACCCCCATGAAAATAAAGCAAAACAAAATCCTGCCTTGCACGGGGCGGACGTATCATCTCTGCTGAAAATTTATCAAATAGAATGGGTTTAATGTTTGTTCCTGGTGGGAGCGGAATTTTTGCTGTAATGCTATCCCCCACTCTTCTAACAAAAGGAATATCTGTTTGTCGGATTTGTAATCCCTTAATTAAGCGGCGGACTGCCTCCTTTGTCAATGTATGCTGAAAACTTGCCATAAATCTTATGCTCCCAATATCAAATATTAGTCCCTATGAAATTTTATGCAAGCATACTATATTTTTTTAATTCCTTAACGAATAATTTGTCTTTTCTTTAGAATTAAGTTAAAAATACTACTAATTATTTTTCTTGGAATAAAACCCCTTATTCCCAACCAATGCCTGCAAAGAGATTGGTAATAAGATTATCTTGATAGGTAGTATAAACTAAATGATGGTCTCGTAAATCGAATGATTTTTTCGTAATTGTTTGATAATTAATTGTATTAAATAAATTATTCACAGGTTTATGACACTGCCAACTTCTATCCCAAGGAGATTGTATGGCTGTTTTCTCGGCAATTTTTTATGGGTAATGCAATTTTAATTTAGTAGCCCTTTGCTATGACACGAGGCTACCATTTATGCAAATACCTTATCGCCATAGTCAAAGAAAATAAATCGAGTGCATTCAAATATTTTACAAACGCCTTTGATAGTTATTCCTGCTTGGCTACTAAAATAGTTACCCCATCATTTTTTTTAGTCAGAAGGCACTTGAATGAAAGTTAGTCCACATTTTTTCCTTAGTTTTGTACCAAAATACGAAAACCATAAAATATGATTTTAAAAATTCACCCTGAAAATCCTCAGGAAAGACTAATAGAACAAGTAACAGAATGTTTAAAGAATGGAGGTGTTATCATTTACCCTACAGATACCGTTTATGGTTTGGGGTGTGATATTCACAATAAGAAAGCGATTGAAATTATCTGCCGAATTAAGGGAATAAAACCGGAAAAATCCTTGTTTTCTTGTATTTGCGAAGATTTCAAAAGAATTGGTGATTATACCGTTCATGTTCATACTCCGATATTTAAACTGATGAAAAGAGTATTACCGGGTCCCTATACTTTTATTCTGGAAGCCTCCAGAAATATCCCCCGACACTTTCAGTCCAAAAGAAAAACAGTAGGTATCAGGGTGGTAGATAATGCTATTGCCAATGCCATAGTTCGCTCCTTGGGAAATCCGCTACTGACAACGAGCCTCAAAGATGGGGAAGATATAGAATCCTATATGACAAACCCGGAATTAATCCACGAAAGATATGAAAATCTTGTAGATATGGTAATTGACGGAGGTGAAGGAGGGGTATTGGGTTCTACCATTTTAGATTGTAGCCTTGGCGAAGATAATATCATTTTAATTAGAGAAGGAGCGGGCTCTCTTACAGACTTGGGGATAGAAATCCGAGAACAAAAATAAAGTAGTTCATTTCTTGTACAAAACGATTCATGGATAAAACGATTCTTCATTCCATTCATTCAGATTTTGAAAAACTAAAACCGCTTATTAAAGAAATTTCTTCCCGTATTATACGGGAAGAAATTTCGGAATATCCTATCTATATCGCTTCGCATGAATGGGTGAATATAGGTAAGCCGATTGTAAATAGAGAGGAGATGGAATTAAATTGGTATTTTTATGTGTCTGTCATAGAAGATTTTAGCAGGAGAAAAATTATCCCCTCCGGAAACCTTGATGAATTTAAAAGGGCAATGGGAGACCCCGAGCAAAAGGCTTGTGTGTTCACGATTTTCAACCAAGACGCAAACTTTGTTTTTATCCCTTTTGATGCAGAGATTTCGGAAGAAGAAGAGGCAGAATTTTATTAACCCATAAGCACTCAAATCACATTATTCAGATAATATGGAAACGGCAGAACGCGTATCAATGAACGAAGTAGCGGACAATTATGTATTCCAAAGACATCTTATTGCCTATCAAGAAGCGGCTAAAATCATTTCTGGAATGGTTATAGAGCTAGGTAGCGGGAGCGGATATGGAGCAGGCGTTCTCATGCACGGCGGTATTACCCGTTACCTTGCAATTGACAAATTTACCACCTCCTTTCCCGAAGGAATAGATACAAATCGACTTACCTTTCAGCAAATGAATCTTCCTTTTCTTAAAGGGATAGAAGATAACCAATTTGATTATGCTGTCAGTTTTCAAGTCATTGAGCATATAGAAGAAGACGAAACATTTCTCCGCGAAATTTACCGCGTGCTTAAACCCGGAGGGACGCTCATTCTTACTACTCCCAATAAAAGAATGTCTCTTACCCGAAACCCTTGGCACGTAAGAGAATATCTCCCCAACGAGATGGACACACTCCTGCAAAAAGTTTTTGATACTACTATCCTGAATGGAGTGTATGGTAATGAAATAGTAATGAAATACTATGAGCAAAACAAACAAGCCGTCCAGCGAATTTTGAAATGGGATATTTTCAATCTTCAATACCGCTTGCCGCGCAGCCTGCTTCAGATTCCCTATGATATTTTAAATCGCCTGAATCGAAACCGAATCTCTAACGCCCACAATGACCTTACTGCAAATATCAAATCCACAGATTTTTTGATAGCACCCGTAAAAGATAATTGCTTAGATTATTTTGCGCTTTGTAAGAAAAAAGGATAATCTCAAAAAGCGCGCGTTTTTCCCAATTCTGCTACCCTTATGTAGAGGGAGGGCATCGTTTCTTGTACTTAAATAGGTAGATTTTTGAAATTTTTTATTTCATGTAATTTTTTTGTTTTAGCTTTGCCTCATTATTCATCTACTTATCATTTACTTATTTTTCGTTATGAGCAGCAAGCGGCTAATACCTGTTTTAATTCTGTTTTTTGTAACCGTTTCCCTTCAGAGTTTGGGTCAGGAAAAAAAAATAGATATGGGGACTATTCACGGAAGTTTACAATCCGATGTCCAATACACCCTTCCGGACTCTGCCATTAATGCAGTGGATAAACCGGAAAAAATCCTTTCTAATACCTACCTCCAATTACTATACAAAAGAGGTAAACTTGAGGTAGGGGCGCGATACGAAATGTATCAAAACCCTTTATTGGGTTTTGACCCCCGCTATACGGGACAAGGAATAGCCAACCGCTATGTTCGCTACAATGGCGACTTCTTTGACATCACTGTCGGTAACTTTTATGAGCAGTTTGGGAGAGGGAGTATTCTTAGA
The DNA here is from genome assembly GCA_963169475.1 of Bacteroidota bacterium. Classification (GTDB taxonomy): domain Bacteria; phylum Bacteroidota; class Bacteroidia; order J057; family J057; genus JAAFHL01. Next base: position 5,074 of record CAUJFT010000070.1, read on the forward strand.
ACCTATCAGGAATGGACCTTGGGGATAGATAACTCTATTGACGGGCTTCGGGCTAAAATCAAGCCTCGTAAAGGAATTGTAGTAACGGGGATTCTTGGGAAACAAAGAGCTTTCTGGGATAGGTCTAAAGCCGTCATTCGAGCGGGAGATGTAGATATTAACTTAAACCAGGCTTTCAAATCCATGAATACAAGCAAGCATAAAATCGCAATAGGGGCAAGCATCGTGAGTAAATATCAGCGTGATGACGATGTTACCTTAGTGCTACCTGAAAACGTAAGTGCTTTTTCCGGTAGAATAAACTACAACTTCAAAGGCTTTCATTTCGATACCGAAGGTGCGTATAAAATCAATGACCCCGATGCTACGAATGGCTTTACCTATAATCCGGGTAACTTGATTTACGCAAATATGAGCTATTCTACTCGAGGGTTTTCTGCAAATGTGAGTGCTAAAAGGGTCGATAATATGGACTTTCGCTCTGATAGGCTTGCCCTAATTAATGCGCAAACCATGAGTTTTCTGCCGCCCATTACCAGAACCCATACTTACCGTCTCCCTACTTTATATCCTTATGCTACCCAGCCTAATGGAGAATTTGGAGGACAAATTAACTTAATGAAAAAAATTGGAGACGAACATCCTTGGGTGTTTACCCTAAACATGGCAGCCGTAAACGGATTAGATACTACCCGTTTGCTCATCTTAAATGCGCAAGGAGATACATTAGATAAAGGACGTACTTATAGCGCCAAATTCTTACCCGCAAAGAATAAGGTTTTTTTCAGAGACCTTAATATTGAAGTTGCCAAAGATTGGACAGATGAGTTCTCCCAGGCTTTAACCTATATTTATTTTGTGTATAATAAAGACGTAGTTCAGTTCTCTTCTACCAATGTTGAGTATGGGACAATCAACTCTCATATTGTCATATTAGAAAATAATTATATCATTTCTGATAAAGTAGCTATCAGGAACGAACTTCAACACATGCTTGTACCGGCCAAAGCCCAGCACCGCGATTTTGGAAATTGGGCACTCGCACTGTTGGAATTATCCGTCTCTCCTCATTGGTACTTTACCGTATTTGATGAATGGAATTATGGTAATCCTATCAAGGAAAAAAGGGCGCATTATTTTACCGGTCAGGTAGCTTACGATAAAGATTCACACCGAATCTCTCTTGGCTACGGAAGGCAAAGAGAAGGATTGCTTTGTGTAGGAGGTGTTTGCCGCGTAGTTCCTGCTTCCAACGGATTTATGCTTTCACTCACTAGTTCATTATAAAAAATAATCTATACCAAAATTATCAAGATAATTTATCTTGATAATCAATTACTTTTTCTACCATTTAAGCAGCCTTTACTGATGGGTAATAGGTCTTATTATACTTTTATTCACATTACATAAATTCAAAAATAATGATAGATAATATTTTTTTCATTAAAATGTCATTATATTTGTATTATCATTGAAGAAGAAACCGAGTTAACATTTGTGGTTTTGACGATAAGTGGGGTTTAATATAGAGAAAAGAATTCGTTTCTTCTTATTCTAAGTAGTACTAATATTAAACAGCCAAGTATGCGACATTTATTTCTGATTGTTCTATTTACGCTCATGGTATTTTCGGGGAAGTTATATTCTCAAAAGAACCGAACAATGGCATACACGGTACAATTTCCAGCGGGGCAGCAAGAGATACCTGCCGAAGAAGCCGCCTTGCTCAATATATTTATAGATATTATCAAGGGCTTGCCAGAGAACCATTTTTTTATATTACCCCAATCTCCCAATATTTATCAGCCGGAGCAGGTCAGAGCGGCAAAAAAACGAGCAGAAAAAGTGTATAACTTCTTTCTTTCTACTGGGGTCCCTGCTTCGCGAATCACGATGATGGAAACAATGGAAAGCCTGCCAGAAGACGATACCGAAGGGGCTGGCAATCGAAAATCTCAAGTGGTCATCAATGGGGTTTTTACGGAGGCAGAGGTTGTGGAACCGCCCTCACTGGCTATACCTCCTAAAGAGATACCGCAGCAGGATACTTTAATAAATACCGGACTGAAGAAGCCGGAGTTTAGCTTCACCCCTCCCAAAAGGAGTGAAGAAATCGAGAAGCTGGAAGTGATTCAGGAGGCACGCAAGATATTTACGGTATGGGATACCGAACCACAGGTTTTTGTTATCAGACCAGAAAGAGATACCCTGATAGAAACCCTAAGGGGGTTAATGTTGTATATTCCCGCCCACACCTTTCAGACTGCACCCGGGCGCATGATGCGGAAAGAGATAGAGGTTTCTATTAAAGAGTATTTTAAAAAATCAGAGATAGTTGCGGGGTATTATGGCTCGGTTTTGGAACGAGGCGTTTCTCCTTTTGGAATTTACAAAATCACTGCATATTCCGGAGGGAACATGCTTTCTATCAAGCCCGATAAAGAAATCTACTTGTTTTTCCCGAAAGCATTAGCCGAAGACTCTGTGCAATTATATAGCGGAGAAAGGCGGCAGGATACTTATCAGATGGATTGGAAACAAGTATCTAACAGAAAAGGAAACTTTAGCGAAAAATGTCCTTCATTTCTACCGGAGGTGGTTTTACCTTCGGGTTTGTTTTCAGACCCCATTCAAGAGGAAAATAACCTTGCCGCAAGACTTAGAAAACAGCTAAACCTAAGCAAGAATCAAGCTTTTATTTTAAAGGAGACTTTGTTTTCTCAAAAAGAATATGAAAAAGGACTTCAATCCAAAGGTAAAACAATTAAGCCGCTAAGAGAGTCCTCTGCATTTGTATTTTCATGCCGAGAGTTAGAACCCGTATGGATGCTTGGACAAGCATTGCAAATACAAATGGGAAGATTAGTGGTAGAATATCCGCCCTCACCAGATGTGGAGATAATGCTTGTTGCGGATAATAACAAAGCAATATTTTATCCTATACTAAAGGAAAACCATCTTTTATTTCCGTTTGCAGAAAAAATGCCCGCTCACCTCCTTGCAATAAAATACACAAGCAAACAAGTTTTACTTGCAATGGTAAAAGTACAAAATGAAAAAATGATACTGAATAATGCCGATTTTGAGGGATATGACTCTCCTCAAAGTGCAAAAAAGTCCCTTAAAATACTAGATTATAGCACAGCCTCTCCCTAAATTTTCTGTACACCCTGTGTAATGATTTTTTGATTTAGACTCAACAAACAAAAAATATTGCTTTCGCAAGGTTATGCTTAAAGAGTGCTTGACGATGAAGTATTTTTTTGGATAAATATTTCATTTTAGGCTAACTATTTGTATAGAAATCGGTTTTCTATGCCTAAAACATTCAAGACTAAACTTTGAAGCACCCCATTAGTTATCGGGTTATACAATCGCCATACAGATGAGAGAAAATAAAAATAGGATACATAATTTGTTAAGCCTCCTCCATGAAGAAGATATTATAGCTATAGATAATGTAGCGGAGGAAGAGGAGGTAATCGAAGACACAGATATTTTCTCTGATATGAGCAGTACGGCAGATTGGCTTAATATTTTGCCGGTAAAAAATACTGTATTATTTCCAGGTGTAGTCATTCCGATTACTGTGGCACGCGAAAAATCTATCAAAGCCGTAAAGGAGGCAAATAAATCAGGAAAGAAGATAATTGGGGTCATTGCCCAAAAAAATCAAGAGGCAGAAATGCCCGAAGAAAATGACCTATATCTCTGTGGGACAGTAGCAAGGATTCTGAAACTATTAAAAATGCCTGATGGCAGTGTTACGCTTTTTATTCAGGGGCGGTCGCGGTTTCAGGTTCAGGAATTTAATACCGAAAAAAGCTACTTGAGGGCAAGAGTTATCAAATCAAATGAAATTGCTCCTTCCGAAAAACAAGCAAAAGCCCTTGTTCGAAGCCTCAAAAAAGAAGCCTTTGAAATCATTGATTTATCTAATAATCTCCCCCAAGAAGCAAAAATTGCAATAGATAATATTGATGCTCTGGGGCAACTTTCACACTTTATCGCCTCAAACCTTTCCTTGGAGGTTGCTCAAAAACAAGAAATTCTGGAAATCAATGACCTTAAAGAAAAAGCAGAAGTTGTCCTAAAACATTTAGATAACGAGGTAAAGGTGCTACAGCTTAGTGCTGAAATCCAATCCAAGGTCAAAAATGATTTAGATAAACAGCAAAGAGAATATATTCTACGCCAGCAAATCCGCGCTATCCAAGGGGAGCTTGGAGAAAGCGTATATGAGTCCGAAACCGAATCTCTAAGAATGAAAGCCGCCTTGAAAAAATGGACGCGGACTACCCATGAAGTCTTTGATAGAGAGGTAGCGCGCCTTAGTCGGCTCGCGCCTCAAATGCCAGATTATGGAATGATACTTACTTATCTTGAGTGGATGCTCGCACTGCCTTGGCTTCATTACTCCGGAGATAAATTTGACTTTAATAAAACAAAGAAAATCCTAGATGCGCAGCACTACGGGCTTGAAAAAGTAAAGGATAGAATCTTGGAGCATCTGGCAGTACTTAAACTTAAAACAGACAAGAAGTCCCCAATTTTGTGTTTCTATGGACCACCCGGCGTAGGGAAAACTTCCCTTGCAAAATCTATAGCTACTGCATTAGGGCGCGAAATGGTGAGAATCTCTCTTGGAGGGCTAAAAGACGAAGCCGAAATACGCGGACATAGAAGGACGTATATCGGGGCATTGCCCGGTAAAATCATACAAGGAATGAAGAAATCCAAAACCGGAAATCCTGTATTTATATTAGATGAGCTAGATAAAGTAGGGAACGATTTTAGAGGAGACCCCTCCTCTGCCTTACTCGAAGTCTTAGACCCCGAACAAAATTATGCCTTTCAAGACCATTACCTTGAAACGGAATATGACCTCTCTAAGGTGATGTTTATTGCAACCGCTAACAGTTTGAGTACGATTCACCCTGCCCTTGCAGATAGATTAGAAATTATTGAAATTAACGGATACTCTCTCCCCGAAAAGATTCAGATTGCGAAGAAACATCTGATTCCGGAGGTGCTTAAAGAGCATGGGCTTTCGCGTAACGATATTAAAATTGCAGACAATGCGATTGAGGAAGTTATCGAAGGCTATACCCGCGAATCCGGAGTGCGAAAACTCACACAACAACTTGCCGCTTTGTGTCGGGTTGTTGCTAAAAAAATCGTTATGTCTGATGAGCCTATCGGCTTCAAAATTACTAAAAAAAATGTAGCAGAATTTCTCGGAGTTCGATACTTTGAGAATGAGTTCTATCAACAAATAAACACACCCGGCGTAGCAATCGGACTAGCTTGGACACCCGTAGGGGGAGATATATTATTTATAGAATCCTTGCTGTCCAAAGGCGCGGGCAAGCTCTCCCTTACCGGACAGTTGGGAGAGGTAATGAAAGAGTCTGCCGCTTTGGCTTATAGTTTCTTGAAATCCCACAGTAAAGTGCTGAATATTCCCCAAGAGATTTTTGAGCAAGAAGATGTACATCTCCATATTCCTGCCGGCGCGATACCCAAAGACGGACCTTCTGCCGGGATTGCAATGCTTACAGCACTCGCATCCCTGATGACGGGAAGAAAAGTAAAGTCCCATCTTGCCATGAGTGGCGAAATTACACTTAGAGGAAAAGTCCTTCCTGTAGGTGGCGTGCGCGAAAAGGTACTCGCCGCCGAAAGAGCAGGTATCAAAACTCTAATTTTTTCTACCCGAAACGAAAAAGATATTAAAGAAATTAAGGAGGAAAATATTCACCATCTCGAATTTATCTATACAGATAACATGTTAGATGTGTTAAACATCGCTTTGGAAAAATAGTAGGAACACGCATCTGCATGTTCCTACCCCCTAGGCGATTACAATTGGTACCCCCACACGTTTGTAAAATAATATCTCTTTTGCAATAAAAAACACTAGGCGATTATAATTGGGACTCACCCCAAAGAGATGAAATGATTATAGCAAAACATCGCACCTAACAAAACCTAAAACCCACTCCATAAGGGTGAATGATGGTAGTTCAGATAAATAATAATTATTATAAAATCAAATAATCTTTATTTTGAAAATTAAGTAGTGAATAGTAAAAAATGAATTGAGAACAATATGGTTAAGTTTTTGATAATTAATATTTATTTTCTTGGTTTTTTTACTCACTCATACTTATGAAATGATTGATAATAATAAATTTAAAAACTTATCCCTACCTATTCAAAAAATACTGGGTAGCCTACTATCTTTTCTTAGTTATCTGTCTAATTTATACTTTATCATTGTATAAGCGTAGTGAGCGTTAAAATTTGCTATAAAATTTTTTGTACTTAAAAATAAAACCATTACCTTTGAAAAGAGAACATATTTTAAGCATGGAAAGTTACCAAATATACATAGAAGAAGATTTGGGCGAAATGATTGTCAGGCTAAATCTTGCAGGTAAGTATTCAAAAATAATAGTGCTTACCGATGAAAATACCTACAAAGACTGCTATCCGTTGCTGAAACCTTTTCTTCCCGAGAATCATCATGTCATTGGCATATTTGCAGGCGAAATCCATAAGACACTTTCTACTTGTGAAAAGATATGGTCTGTCCTTTGCGAGGTAAATGCAGACCGTAACGCTTGTTTGCTTAATCTTGGGGGAGGAGTTATTGGAGATTTAGGAGGGTTTGTAGCGGGGGTTTATAAGCGTGGGATTGATTTCTATCAGATTCCTACAAGCCTTCTTGCCCAAGTAGATGCTTCCGTTGGCGGAAAAGTAGGAATTGATTTTATGAGCTATAAAAACGAATTGGGGCTATTTTATCCCCCTTATTCTGTACTAATCTATCCCGCCTTTCTGAAAACACTTAATTCAAGAGAATGGATGTCGGGTTTTGCGGAAGTAGTGAAACATCATCTAATCGCCGATAAAGAAGGGTGGAATAGACTGCGGCTATTGAAGCCCGAAAGCCATGAGGTAATGCTACTCATTCAGCATTCTATTAATATTAAACATAACATTACGACCCAAGACCCTTTTGAAAAAAATATACGAAAATCCCTGAATTTTGGGCATACAATTGGACATGCTATCGAGAGCTATTTCATTGGCTTTGACGCACAACAAGTATTACATGGAGAGGCAGTTGCGGCAGGAATGATTTGCGAGTCTTTTGTGTCGTGGAAAACGGGGCTGCTATCCAAACAAGAGTGCGAAGAAATAAGTAGCTATCTGGTAAAATATTTTAATCTTCCGACTATTCCAACCTTTACCCACAAACCAATATATCGTATTATGCTTCATGATAAGAAGAATACTTTTGGAAATATCCGGTGCGTATTACTAAATGGAATCGGTAATACGGTATATGATAGAGCCGTATCAGAATCGCTTTTTATGGAGACAATGGAATATTATAATACCCTAAATCAAGGATAAGTGCTAAAATATAAAGTTCGGGGTAAAGAATAAGTTAGAGCATTTTAATATAAGATTCATTTTTCAGTATGAATTAATATGAGTAATAAATATATTGATAATCAGTTGTTTATGTATTTTTAAAAAAAAATTAAAAAAATGTTTGAAAAAAATTTGCATAATTTAGGGCGGGTTTTCGTACTTTCGTGTAAAATTTCACATAAAGTAAAAACTAAATGAAATTCGAGAAAAACATAGAGGATTTATATACCTCAATAAAGGTCATAGAAGAGAAATTAGATACCAGAATAGCCCCGATTCTTAAAGGAGAGTTTGTGATGTTAAATGCCGAAGGAATTAAAAATATTATTCTTAATCTCTCTTTGGTAAAATACGCGGACAGCTCCGGATTGAGTGCTATCCTTATTGCTAATAGGATTTGCGAAGAAGCAGGAGGAGTATTAGTCCTTTGTCATCTCACGGAGCATGTGGAGAAACTCATTCATATTTCCCAATTAGATTCTTTTTTGAACATTATTCCCACCGAGAAAGAAGCCATAGAGGCAATTTATATGGCAGTATTGGAAAGCCAGCTTACAGAGGATAGTACCTCTGAAAACAAAACGCATGAACCATCTGCGGATAGCTAATCCTATGTATTGCGATTTAGTCGGACACAAAAAGAATTTTGAAAACTAATGTAAGATAACTTTATTTGTAATGTTTTATCGTGTTGTTTTATAGATTGATATAAACCCCTAAATGCAGAATTAATACTATGTTTACTTTAGCACATGATGACGACTTCTTTGATGAAGAAGTCGAGGATGAATTTGAGGACGAGTTCGAAGATGAATTCGACGACGAAGACTATGACGAAGATGATCTTGCAGATTTGGAAGACGACATCAATTTTGATGATGAAGACATAGACTTTGACGATGATGACAAATCGTTCGAGGAAGACTTTGATTTTGATGAGGAAGAAGATAACGAAGAGGAGGATTTTTAAGTAATGTGGTTTCAGCAGGCGGAGGCTCGCCGACTTGCTGAAACCACATTGTTTTTTATAACTATAACAATTCTACGTTTTGAGTTAAGGGCTATAGGTGTCTCTCTCGCTCTTTTTTGATGCCCTACTCATTTTAGTAGAAGCTAAAAGTAATCCTTTCATATCTCTTAGTTTAAGGCTTACTCCATTTGATACCTACTAATTCTATAGTGATGTATTATATTTTTGAGTACTCTACCCGACAAAAAATGTAATTCATTGCTTGTTAAGTCTTTGTGCTTCTTTTGAGGTATTGATTATCAAATACTTACGAAAAAATGTTGGATAGAGTAATTTTTGAGATACTTTTATGTTTAACGTTCAAGTATTAGGAATTTCAGCAGCTGCCCCCGCCATGGGGAGGGGTGTATCGTCTCAAGTTGTTACTTATAATGATAGAAACTATCTGGTAGACTGCGGAGAGGGAACACAAATCCAACTTACAAAATTTAAAGTAAAAGTGATGCGTATTGATGCCATATTCATATCGCATCTTCATGGAGACCATGTCTTTGGCTTGCCGGGTTTACTGAGTTCTATGAGTATGGATGGGAGAACTACCTCTCTTTATCTTTTTGCCCCTGCTTCCCTTAAGCAGGTGCTGAATGTGATTTTACAGCAAACCAATAGTTATCTCTCCTATCCTCTTGAATTTGTAGCACTTGAAGACTTCCAGCCCGGTACGTCTATACTGATTACGGATAGTTTTCAGGTAAAAAGTATTCCTTTACTCCACCGGATTTTCTGTAGAGGATTTCGCTTTGAGGAGATTAACAAAAAGCCTAAATTTGATTTCTACAAAGCCAAGGCACTAGAGATACCTAATCAATACTTTCATCTTCTCAAACAGGGAAATACTATTAGCTTAGATAACGGACGAATTATCCACCCTGACGAAGTCCTACTCCCTCCGGACTCCGCCAAATCGTACTGCTATTGCTCGGATACGGCTTTTTATCCCGCAGTAGTGCCTCACATAGAAAACTGCGAATTATTATACCATGAAGCGACCTTTGGAGACGACCTCAAAAGCCGCGCTCGCCAAACAGCACATAGTACAGCACGTGAGGCGGCTACAATCGCCCAAAAAGCGAAGGTAAAACGGCTAATTATGGGACACTTTTCTGCCCGATACAAGGATTTGTCTGTACTCGAAAAAGAAGCCCAATCAGTTTTTTCTGAATCTTCTGTAGCCGAAGAAGGAAAAATTTATCAAGTTTAAGTAACTTAACTCTGAATAGATACTTTCCCGATATCTACTCCTATTGGGTTTATAAGAAAAGAGTTTCTAAAATCATTCTAATCAATCTATCCAAGCCCGAAAACAGGGTTTATCTTGATATAATTTAGGGAAATACTTTTTTTATTGGTAAGAATCGCTTATTATTGTGGATATTTTATATATCAAAGGCATGAAAATAATAAATTTGTGTCCTTTCTTGGTATATTTGCCAAAATTTTAATGAAGGTGTCCGATAAAAAAATAGTGGTGATTCCGACCTATAATGAACGGGAAAATGTAACTCAAATGATTCAGGCAGTTTTTAAACTTCCGGAGGATTTTCATGTTTTGATTGTAGATGATAGCTCTCCTGACGGTACGGGTACAATTGTCAGGGAGCTACAAAAAGAATATGCTAACCAGCTTTTTCTTGAAGAGAGAAAAGGAAAATTAGGGCTAGGTACTGCGTATGTTCATGGTTTCCACTGGGCATTGGGGAATCATTACAAATATATTTTTGAAATGGATTGCGATTTCAGTCATAATCCGGCAGACCTTGCCCGCCTATATGCTGCTTGTAAAGAAGAGGGCTACGACGTAGCTGTAGGTTCAAGATATGCTACCGGCGTAAATGTGGTAAATTGGCCTATGTTGCGTGTTCTTATGAGTTATTATGCGAGTGCTTATGTACGACTAATAACCGGAATGACCATCAGAGATACTACTGCCGGCTTTATTTGTTATACAGATAAAGTACTGAATAAAATTCTCTCCGAACCGCCGCGCTTTGTAGGATATGCTTTCCAGATTGAGATGAAATTTCGCTCATGGAAGTATGGATTCAAAATCAAGGAAGTTCCTATTATCTTTACAGATAGAACTAAGGGTGAATCTAAGATGTCCGGGGGAATCTTCAAAGAAGCCTTTTTTGGAGTAATAGAAATGAAAATCCGTTCGTGGTTTAAAAAGTGGGTATAAGACAGATGATTGATACTTTTAAACATAAAGGAGCAAGAGAGCGTTTGGCTAACTCCCTTCCCAAAAAAGGAATAACTGACGAAAATGTTATTCAAGCTATTCGTACAATTCCGCGACATTGGTTTGTAGAAAGCGCGCTTAATGACTCTGCTTACGAAGACAGAGCCTTGCCTATTGCAGAAAATCAAACCATTAGCCAGCCCTATACCGTTGCCTTTCAGACCCAACTCCTTGACCTTAAACCCGGTATGAAAATATTAGAAATAGGAACAGGAAGCGGATACCAATGTGCTATTCTCTGCCAAATGGGAATGAAAGTTTATACCGTAGAGCTAAATCGTAAACTTTTTGAAAAAGCCCGCTCTGTACTCGCCGAATTGGATTGCTCCCCGGCTGCTATGCTTTGTGGAGACGGCTCTTTGGGTTGGGAAAAATACCAGCCCTATGACCGTATTCTTGTTACTGCTGCTTGCCCTGATATTCCCGAAGCACTCCGCCGGCAGCTTGGCAATGGGGGAAAGCTTGTACTACCATTAGGAAATCTTGATATTCAGGAAATGTGTATCGTTACCAAAAAATCTGCTCATGAGTTCGACATCCAAAGGTTGGATACCTTCAAATTTGTACCTCTTAAAGGAAAGCACGGCTTCTCTTGAACCCCCAAAGGATTTAGGTATTTTACCCTCCCAGTATAGAGAATAGTAGAGATAAGTAGTTCTTGGTTTTTAATGATAAATTCTTAGTCCTCACAAATAATTGTTTATAAGTTTTTTAACTAAAAATAATATCATAAACTAATTTCAAACGAGTACTATTAGCCCACATTATACAATAAGCAACTAATCTAATTATCGAAAAAGTTAAAAAGAGAAAATAGTACTACTATGCACATCATATGGGTAAAACGAACAATCCCAATTTATCTCTCTTTTATTCCCAACGAAATAGAAACATTCGGTGCGTTTGCCCTATCGGGGAAAAGAGATTTTGTTTTTTCAGAAAGAAATTCTTTACTTTGGCAACCAATTTAAAAAAACAGTTATAGGCATGAAATATTTGTTTACATTTTTCATATTTATCTTCCTTTTATTTTCAGGGATGGAGGCTCAAACTAAGATTGCAAGAATTAAAGAAGACGGTAGTGGGTATGAGTTTGTTATAGAACAAAGAATATTAAGGAAAATATTTGTGAACTTGTTCTCTACAGATGGGATTCAAATAGACCCTACTAATATTGCGATTAAGGAAAGCACCGGAAAGAGAGATTTGCAGGGAGTAGTGTTCCTTGTGGCAGAGAGCCGAATGGGAGACGAAGACCAAGGTTCCAAGGTGATGCGCGTCTATCTCATGCCTGAATCTGATGGATATTTATATCTTCCTCAGCAAGTTATTGGAGAAGAATGTGCCAATGTAGATTGTACCCGGTGTGCTTTTGATGACGATGCGGGTTGTTTTTGTGGGCTTCGGACAGAAGAAAATACGCACGTTGTCGGGTGTCGTCATCTTATTTTTGCAGGTGAAAATCAACGGAAATAAAACGCGAGATATAAAAAAACGACATACACCGCAGTATCTATCGAGCGGTGTATGTCGTTTTGAGCGAAAGCGTATCTTTTAAAAGGTAACACTTTGCGTTAGGATTTCATTCCCTCTCCGAATGGTTACGGTAGTGGTTTTGCCCTTGTCAAATTGATTCAGAGCGTCCATATAAGAATAAATATCCTTCACTGCTATTTCACCAATTTTAATAATAATATCTCCTTTTTGCAACCCTGCTTTCTCGGCAGGTTTTCCCTCTGTTACGCCGTCAATCCTCATTCCTTCTCCCTGATAAGAATAATCAGGCATTACTCCCATAGAAACCTTAAAGGAGGTAGTCTTTGATTCCTTGGTCTTTGTCTTAGTAAATGCCAGCTTGGGATAATTACAAAGGGAGTCGCAAATAGAGGCGATATAAGCCAAAATTTCAGTTTCTCCTTGAAGATTAATTTTTTCAAAGTCATCAGAAGGCTTATGGTAGTCTGAATGAACTCCCGTAAAGAAAAATAGGACAGGAATATCTTTTAGGTAAAAAGAAGTATGGTCAGAAGGGCCTACTCCGGCAGAGTCCATCACAAGCGTAAATCCTCCGGAGTTATTTTTAAGTAAAGGTACAAATACGGGACTTGTCCCTACTCCGTGGACTACAAGCGTCTTTGCCTCATTAAGCCTGCCAATCATATCCATATTAAGCATAAAATGAGTCTTGGAAAGCGTTATTGTAGGGTTTTCGGTAAAATATTTTGACCCCATTAGTCCTGCTTCTTCCCCAGAGAAACAGATAAATAGAAAATTATAGGGTTCTTTTCGGTTATTTTGGACAAAATATCGCCCTAATTCGATGACTCCTGCGGTACCAGAGGCATTATCGTCTGCCCCGTTATGGATTTTCCCTAAGGGGTTTGCATCTAAGGAAGAGTGTCGTCCGTCAGTTCCCAAGTGGTCAAAATGCGCTCCGATAATAATGGTATTCTCCGCTCCATTATCCAAATATCCTATAACGTTAGCCGTTGAATAGGTGTTTCCGGTAGCGTGAGCATCGTGTGGATTGCTTTTCTCCGCGTAGGAAAAAGGTTGCAAGAAACCGTCTGTTCCTTTGGGGGAAAGCCCGGCAGCCTTGAATTGCTTTATGATGTATTGCTGGGCTTGCTTATCTCCTTTGGTTCCGGGTGCGCGTCCCTTTAGTTTGTCAGAAGCCAAATACTTAATGTGCTTGGCGGCATTTCCCTTTGAAAATTCTTGTCCAAAAATTGGAAGTGTGAGAAGAGATAAAAATAAAGAAAATAAAATGCGTGTCATTCTTGTTAATGATAAGATGTTTTTTGGTTAGAAAACCAAAAAAGCGCGGGTTAGGTTTAACAAGGGGATATAAAGCAAAAAGTCCGGAAAAATTTCCGAACTTTTGAGCGAAAGACGAGACTCGAACTCGCGACCCTAACCTTGGCAAGGTTATGCTCTACCAACTGAGCTACTTTCGCTTAATCTGTAAAGACGGTGCAAAGGTAATAGCTTTTTTGGAAACCACACAATTTTTTTCATTTTTTTTTGAAAAAATTTCTATTTTTGCATAAGATTTTTTTCGATATCGATAGATACAAGTAATAAGTTGTTCAAAGTATGAGGGTTACGAAAAGTTCGCAGGACAAACTTCAAAAAATTCTGGAGTCTCAGGGTTTTATTGTAAGATATGAAAAGGGGAGCTTTAGGGGCGGATATTGCGTAGTACATCATCAGAAAACAGTAATTATCAACAAGTTTTTTCCACTTGAAGGAATTATTCAAGCATTAACCGAAGTGGTAAGATGGATAGAGATTACCGATACCGAAGCAATGCCTGATGAGTTGAGAAAAATCGTAGACAAAATAAAGGAAAGTCCTATTTTGGAAGATTAAAAAGAGAAAAATAGAAACACATTTGCCTGTTTACTTAGTCTAAATGTGCTTCGACCTCTTCTTGCTCTATTTCTTCCCGAACCGGAGGGATTACCTTCGATTCTTTAAAAGGCATTATTATGTATTTGAGGGTAATCGAGGGCATGAAAGAAAGGTAAGAAGCCCCTAGTGATTCTGTTGTTCCGGAAAGACTATACCCGGCAGCCGGAAAAAAATAAGATTCTTTGTTTTGAATCGGGTGAGTGTAACCGATTTTCCCCGAAAAATCAAGGCTAATTCTTTTTGTAATAGGAGCAACATATCCTAATCCTAACATTATTCCTCCTGTATATCCCCTAATATTTTTTTCTATCCCGTTTTTTTCTTTGTAAAAGTCGTTGACAAAAATGCCGTTAAGGTCAATTCCAAAATAAGGATAGTATTTAGCATAATGGTCTGCAAAAGAAAGTCCTATACTAGTAGCAATACTACGATTTCTTATATCCTGATAAGGAGACATGAAGGCAGGGATTTTTTCGCCAGGGGCTGTACTATTTTGTTTTCTCCCGCCTACGCTCATTCGTACAATAATGGCATTACGCAGCGGATACTCTGCCTTGACTTCCATACTACCCAATAGCAGGTTAGTACAATCTAATCCTACCGCAAAACCGGACAAGGGCTGCCCAATCAGCACATTTGGCAGCGAAAGAAGTAAAAAATATATGATATGAACTCTCATATTAAATCCCCAGAATTATCCACTTTAACCTATTTGCCAGAGAATCACTTTTTAATATCCCAATAATATAACTGTAGTTTTGCTAAAAATGGTTGCCAGAAAGGATTATTCTTTGAAAAAATGTGCTACAAGTTAAAAAAAAACATATTTTTCCCTTTGTAATTTAAACACTCCTCCACAATCTTAAACTATATTCAAACAATTTATGATTATCTAACTTTTTGGGTGGTGCCACAAATCGAATGATATGTTTTTTAATTACTTGATAATTAGCTATTTTAAATAAAGTGTTCCCTCATTTATGACACCAGCCTTTTGGGTAAGCATAATCCCACTGCAATTATAGATAACGAAAAAATATAAAACAAGTTTTGCGGCTAAAAAATAGGTTTTATACATATTTTCTCTACATATCTGCCGTAGTGTTGCCGGTTGGCTTGTATAGGCTTATTTTTTAGGTATCCATATAGAATTTTATTTCTTTTATATCAAATGAGCGAATACGGTTATTAATTACGGCAGAAAGTAGCCCGTTTTTTTCTACTCCTATGATGTAGGCTTCTTCTCTACGGTTCTCTACTTCTACGGAAACGACCTCTTGATACCCCCATAAAAATTTTAGATATTCGGAATCTATCAGTTCGAATTTTCTTTTTTGGACCATAGAGTAATAAAACTCTATCCTTTCGAGTAGCTTTGCAAGCACTTCGTGAAGCAGATGGGTTTTACCGGTTAGTAAACTCATTGAGGTGATACTTCGCAAAATATTATCCGGAAATGCCCATTGGTTTACATTTATTCCCATTCCGATGATAGAGGATTTAATATGCCCTTCTTCCAATTGATTTTCGATTAAGATTCCAGCTATTTTTTTTTTATCTACCAGAACATCGTTGGGCCATTTGACGTAAATAGGGAAGTCCGGAATAAAAAACTGTAGGGTCTCCCGAAGAGCTACGGCGGAAAGTTTTGATAAATAAAACATTTCCTCAACCTTCAAAGAAGAGGGATAGAAGAGCATACTCATCATTAGATTTTTTCCCCGTTCGGAATACCACACACTCCCTCTTTGCCCGCGCCCTGCGGTTTGGTAGTCCGTAACAACGACCGTCCCCTCTGGAACGGAATCCGTCAATAATTCAGATAAAACACTATTGGTTGATTCGGTTTCAGACAATTCTATGAAATTATGTCCTAAAAATACGGTATTCAGATTTTTAAGCATTATCTTTGTAGTCTTTTTTAGCTTCTTTAGAGCGGAATAGGCTCCGCTAGAGAGAAAAACAAAGGTACGATTTAGTTTTTTACAAAAAAAATATTTATTGTTGGAGAGAAAAATATGGTTAGGAAGGACGTTTTAGATTCGTTTGTACAGTCAGAAGTGGCAATCAAGGGGCTTCAGGAAATCAAGGGGCAAGATATCATTAGGATGAATATGCGTGCGTTAGACGGGGCAATTACGGATTACTTCGTGATTTGTACCGCTACCTCTGACAAACATGCACAAGCCTTGGCAGAGTCTGTTAGGGAATTTATGAAGAGTAAAACTAAGAGCCGCCCAGTAAGTGTAGAAGGGATTACTAAGGGCGAATGGATTTTGCTGGACTTTGTAGATATTATTGTGCATATATTTCTCAAGGACAAACGAGAGTTTTATCGCTTGGAGGCGTTGTGGGGAGATGCAGGGTTTGAAAAAATACCTGACATGTAAAACAAATTATATCAAGACTATCTGGATTTTATTCCTCATTTTTTGCAAACCAATTTGTAATTAGCATACATACGTTATTGGGAGATTCTTACTGTTTTTTAGTAGAAATAGGGGGTGTTTTTTTGAGGTTTTGAATTTTTTTTTCAGGGAAAGAGAAAGTGTATGGATATTAAACAACTGAAAAGCCTAGTAGCGCAGGGTGAAAATTACCAGCTTGAATTTAAAATGAAAGCGACTCACCCTGAAAAAATTGCCAGAGAAATGGTAGCTTTCGCCAATACAAGCGGGGGGATTTTGCTTATTGGGGTAGAAGATAATAAGGTTATTTCTGGCTGTAAGTATCCGGAAGAAGAGATTTTTGTGGTTACAAAGTATATAGAGACCCATTGTCCAGAGTTACAATATGATTTAGTGCGCATACCCGTTTCTTCACGCAGAGAGGTGATTGTGTTAGAGATAAGAGAACACGAACGAAAGCCTGTTTTTTTAAGGGATTATCCCGAAAAAGGAAACTGGCAAGCGTTTGTAAGGGTGGAAGATATGAGTGTAGTGGCTAGTAGGGAGATGGAGTATATCCTGAAATATCAGAAAGATAAAAGGGATTGGGTGTTTTTTTATGGGAAAAGAGAGGAAGCCATAGTGCGTTATCTCTCGGAGCACCCCTCTATTTCTATGCTTCAAGCACAAGTACTTTTGAACCTCCCGCGCAAACCTACTTCAAAGACCTTAGTGGCACTTGTAAGGGCAAGCCTAGTGAAGATTATACCCGGAGAGCAGGGAGATATATTCGCATTAGAAGAAAAAGCGTTTGAAAACTAAAAGAGCCTCCCCGACATGGGCGGCTCTTTTAAAAATATACCAAGATTAGCCGGATTACTTTCCGCTCATAACCTTCAAAAACTCAATCACGGGAGTTTCTTTGTCATAGCTTTTCAATAGTACGTTGTCTTTATTGTAAACATAAACTCCCGGAGCTACCGTATAACCGAAATAGGTATCAAACTTCCATTTCGTGTCCCTTACAAAATACAGTTTATCTAGGAGTGTACCCGAAAAATGTGTTTTCTTAAATTCTTCAATGGGCTTTGTGTCTTCAGTAGAAACCCATAAAAGATTAACATTCCTAAATGCTGCTTCGGATTCCCGCATCCAGCCCGCTTGTTGGGCGCAGTGGTCGCAATAGGGGTCATAGAAAAATACAATCGTAGATAAACCCGGTTTGAGGTTGGTATTGGTAAAAGGTTTGGCATTAAGGTCTTCAAAGGTAAACGCCGGCATTTTTTTCTGAGCTTGAGCAGATACTGCAAAAAAACTAAAAAAAGAAACTACCGCGATTAAATAAAAAAACTGTTTCATGATAAATGTTTTTGAAAATATTATATAAATTATTTGTGTAAAACTTGTGAAAAACAAAGGAATTTGGTTATTTTTGTACTAATATCATCTCCTTTATAATCAAGATTTATTCTTTATACGTAAAAACCTAAAAAAAGTACATGTTAAAAAGGGGTATTTTGCTCATTATAGGAACACTTATAATCAATCTTTCAACACAAGGGCAGAGTAGTAAGCTCATTACCCTAAAAAACTACATCTCATCGCTTCAAAACGCCGAGGGAATGCTCAATTCGTCCTATGGGTTTTGTCTAATGAATGAAGCCGGAGAGGTAATCGTTCAGCATGATATGAATCGCAGTCTTTCTACGGCTTCTACCATGAAAGTCATCACTACAGCAACCGCCTTAGCGATACTGGGTGAAGGATACCGCTACAAAACCTACCTCGAATATGATGGGAAAATCCAAAACGGAGTTCTACTTGGAAATGTTTACATCAGAGGTACCGGAGACCCTACTACGGGGAGTGACCGTTTTGGAGTAGAGAATAGTATGGAAAGTACGCTTGCGACTTGGGCAGAAGCACTCAAAAAAGTGGGGATTTTTAAAATAGAAGGAAAAATTATTGGAGATGCTACTTTTTTCTCCTCTCAAACGATTCCCGACAACTGGGTGTGGGCAGATATAGGCAACTACTATGGGACGGGAGCATCAGGGCTTTGTCTGAATGAGAATATGTATAAAATTCATCTTAAAACGGGAAAACGTGAGGGAGACCCCGTTTCTTTATTATATTGGGATGAAAGCATGAAAAACCTTAGCTTTATCAATGAACTCACAACCGGGAAGCCCGGCTCAGGGGATAATTCTTTTATATTTGGGGCTCCTTATACTACATTGAGATACATAAGAGGAACGCTCCCGCCCGGGCATGATAACTTTGTGATAAAAGGAAGCGTCCCCGACCCCGAGGAGTTTGCCGCCGAAATGTTCTGTGATAAATTAGCAGAATTAGGAATCCACACTACAAACGGAACGGGTAGTATGCTCAAATTACAATTTGATGGAAAAATATCTTCTCCAGAAAGAAATATTTTTTATACCCACCTTTCTCCTGCCCTCAAAGAGATTGTTTATTGGACAAATCAAAAAAGTATAAATCTGTTTGCTGAATGTCTCCTCTCTACTATCGCCTTAGTAAAAACCGGAATTGCCTCCACTAAAAAAGGAGCCGAAGAGGTATGGAAGTTCTGGGAAGAAAAAGGAATCCCCACAGAGGGAATGTTTCTGCAAGATGGTAGCGGACTTTCTCCTAATAATGCTGCTACTCCCTATCAGATGACGGCAATTCTTCATAAATCGCGTAAAGAACCTTGGTATCCTATACTGCTTGCCTCTCTGCCCATAGCGGGAAAAACGGGGACGCTATCCTCTATGGCAAAAGATACTCCTGCGGAAGGAAAAATTCAGGCTAAAAGTGGATATATGACAAGGGTAAGAACGTATGCCGGATACGTTACTACATTATCTGGTAAAAAATATGCTTTTACGATATTTACAAATAATTATAATGATAGTGCTTCGGCTATGAAAAAAAGAATAGAAGGGCTTTTTGTAAAATTAGCGGAGCTAGATTGATATTTACTTATGAATGATGAACCAAAATCCACCTCCAGAATTGTTCCCGGTATTATTGCAGGCTTGGGAATTGGAGGGCTTAATATCGGCGACTCTCCTGAAAAAGTGAGGACGATTATGCGAGCTTCCGGCGTTCTTTCTGATTATGATACCGAACATAAAGTGTTTAATGATTTTGGATATGTTCCCGAGCATTATCTACAATTTTTAATAGGATTCGACAGTCTTGATATTTTTCATGAAGACGAAAACCCCGCTTACCCTGTGTTTAAAGTGTATTACAAGAGTAATGCGACTGCTTTTATGATTATTTCTTCCTATGGAACAGAAGTATATGATTATGGTTTTTGCCGAAGAATAACGACAGAGAAAGGAATTTCATTTGGGGATTCCGAAGGAGACATTAGAGAACGCTACGGAAAAGAAGATATTAAACATATTTATAGTACTTATGACGGAGACTATATGTTTCTTCGTTTGGGTATTTCATTTATTTTAGAGGAAGGAAAAGTTAGGGTGATTCGGATATTTAATCCTATTACTGATAGCAAGGAAATCAAAAAAATAGAGGCACACTATAAAAAAATAGAGTAGTTTCTTGTTTTAACACACTTTCTCGATAATCTTTAATACTGCTTTTGGAAAAGCGAAATGGCTAAGAGCCGGTAGCGAAACAAAAAGGGCCGTTTCCCAGTTCTGTTTTTCTTTCAGCACCCAAACCCTTATCCACATATCAAAATGAGTAAATACATGCTTGAACTCCATGATATTTTCACTTTTTTTAAATTTGCACTCCCCTGAAACCCACACTTCAAAAGAGACCTCCTCGTTGGGAATTTCATATAGCCCACCCCATAAGCCCTGTTCTTTTCGGCGTAAAACTGCTACTTCTCCGCCCGATTCATTCCAAAAAAAATAAAAATAACGAACGTCGCGTTTTAACTTTTTTCTTTTTATGGGTAATAGTCTTTGATTACCGGCTTTGAAAGACAAACATTGCTCTACCAACGGGCATATTGTACAAGAAGGGTTCGTAGGCGTGCAGATGGTAGAGCCAATATCCATGATTCCGTGATTGAAGGGGGCGGAGGGAAGTCCTTGTAGGCAGTCATCTAAAATATTTTGATAGCGATTGGCAGTAGCAGAGGCATCTATGGAAGAAAAATCATTGAGTAAGCGGCTCATTAGTCGAAGTACATTTCCGTCCACTACCCCTACCGGGTTACCAAAGGCAAAAGAGCCTACCGCCCTTGCGCTATATCTCCCTAATCCTTTGAGGCGAAGAATCTCTTTGTAATTATCTGGAAATACGCCCCCATACCACTCCATTACTTGTTGTGCAGCGATATGAAGATTTCGGGCTCGGCTATAATAACCCAATCCTTCCCAGATTTTTAAAACATCATCAATATTAGAGGCTGCAAGGGCTTTTATATCAGGAAACCTTTGGAGAAAACGAAAATAATATGCTGCTCCCTGCGCAATTCGCGTTTGTTGTAGAATTACTTCGGATATCCAAATCTCATAAGGGTCTGTGCTTTCTCGCCAGGGTAACCTTCTTCCCTTTTGTTTATACCATTCAATCACCTTCGGCGCAATGCTCATGCGTCAGTATCTAATTCTTCGACCTCTTGTACTAGTACCCTTTTTTCAATTTCTCTTGCGGTAGGAGTATTGGCTATGCCGCCCAAAGCGGTTTCTTTATACTGGGTTTCCATAGAAGCCCCTACTTCTCCCATCGCGTCCACTACCTCATCTACAGGGATAATCGCAGAGTCTCCGGCAAGTGCTATTTGTGCTGCCGCAAAAGCAATCACAGAGGCAGAAGCATTCCTTTTCACACAAGGGACTTCTACCAATCCAGCAACGGGGTCACAAATAAGCCCCAACATGTTCATAATCGTAATTGCCACAGACTCGAATATTTGTTCGGTATCTCCTTCCAAACAATAGACAATCGCTCCCGCTCCCATAGCCGCAGCAGTACCCGTTTCTGCCTGACACCCTCCTACAGCACCAGAAATGGAAGCCCGTTTTTCGATAATTAAGGCGATACCTGCCGAAACAAGCATCGCTTCAAATAACCTTCTGCGCGGAATGTCAGGGTGAATTTCGGATAAAGTTGTGAGAACACCGGGCATAATGCCGGAAGCTCCCGCCGTAGGAGCCGCCACAATTCTCCCCATACAGGAGTTTAATTCCTTGGCGGCAAGCGTATAGGATACTAATTTTTGAAAATTTTCACCCAATACAGACACCTTACAATCTCTTACTTTCTTAGCTCCATTACGAATCATACCGCTTACAGAAGTCATGTCTTGACTTAGTCCGGTTTGCACTGCGTCTGTCATTACCGCATAAGCTTGTGCTAATTTTGCCCATATTTCCGACTCCGTTCTTCCTTTTTGTACGATTTCATACTCCAAAACAGGCTGCCATACGGGAACACCCTTTTCGTGAAGGTGCGTTTTCCACTCGTTAAAACTATCAAAAAGTATTGACATTTTTTATTATATTTTTATTTTACCTTCTTATCCATAATTTCTTTACACATACGTTGTCCCCCATAATTACTCGCACAAAGTACAAGCCCGGAGAGTAATCCGTTATGTTTAGCGGGATTGTCTGTAAGCCTGTTTCTTGTTTAGAGACGAATGTGGTCAAGGTCTTTCCTTGAATATCTGTGAGTAATATGGTTGCTGATTTGTCAGTTTTTGAGATAAAACGTATATGCGTTATCCCTGATGCTGGATTTGGAAAAAGAGAAACCTCCTTTTTTTCAAAAAAAGCAGCTTCATTATCCGTAGAAATTCCATCTGGAAGCAAGATATAGTCTATAAAGCCGGCATCTTCTCCTTCGCTTACAAGCCCATCTTTGGCATATTTCCACATAAAAGTATGGATACCCGCAGCTACCGGATAACTAAGCTTTTCCCAATTTATTTCTCCCGACCATTTGCCTACCTCTATATTATCTATGTAGAAATACAAAAAATCCCAACCTTCTTCAGAAGATACTTTGCGGTAAAAATGAATAGAATCAGCTTGAGTTATCGTATATACAAAACTCATAGAGGAAGATTGGTTATTAGCAATCACTCCGGATTGCTCACAGTAACTCCCTTCGTAGGGCAATAACGTGGAGGTAAACCACGGACTTGCCCCTGAGGATGTCCAGGAGACAAAGGTATTATTATTCGGCTCAAAGTTAAGTACATTCGGGGCAATAAGGAGATTAAAAGTAGCTTGGGCTTGGTAAGTACCGCTTTCGATGGAGTAATCCAATTGGATAGGAGTTCCTTTGGGAATAGAGGCATCTGCTGTAACAGAAAAAGTTGCATCTCCTTGATTAGAGGGTGAAATAGAGGGTACATTTATCGGATTTATATTCACAGTTATTAATGGGTGTGAAGGTGTGAGGATTGCCTGTGAGATTGGGAGAGCAGCGTGACCAATATTGGCATTATGAACGATAACGGTTACCGTTTCTCCGGGGTCAAAGAAACCATTATTGTTGCCCGAAGCGTCTTGAATTTCCATGGATAATACTTGTGGTTTAGGGGCATTGAGCAAAAGTGGGTTATAGGAACTCCATGTATTTCCGGCATTGTCTGAAACGGTAAACACTAATAAAGCCGTAGTACCATCAGCCACATCATTATTTACCTGAATCTGAAAAACCTGATTGGTAACTACAGAGGTATTTGCTGCAATATTTCCGCAAGAGGCATTTGCATTAAGAATTGTAATTGCCGTATTAGCAGAGGACAACACCGCCGTAGCAGAATTTGCATGGATACTCCCTACATTTTGCCACGAAACATTGAGAGAAATAGTTTCTCCAAAGTCAGCAAGTTGATTCTGATTTCCGTTTGTATCATCTATCCCAAGTATATTGCCGATAACAAAAGGAGAGGTCGGCACCGTTACCTGAACCGTACCAATATAGGGCATTGTGTTCCACGCTGTAGCAGTAACCGTTATATCTGCGACTACGGTGAGCGGAAGATAAAGGTTTATTGTAACACTACCGCCAGATACTACTCC
>CAUJFT010000071.1 GCA_963169475.1 Bacteroidota bacterium
AGCTCTCTGAACGGATATGATAAAGAATGGATTCATTTTGGGCAAGCAATCGCCTCTTATGACGGGAAGGAAGGAACTGCCGCTTTTCTCGAAAAAAGACTCCCCAATTTTAAAGGGAGATAAATAAAAAAATCATGTAATGATTGGGATATAAGTAGTTCTTAGTTTTTAATGATAAGTTCTTAGTATATACAAATAATTGTTTATCAGTTTTTTTAACTAAAAATAATATCATAAACTAATTTCAAACCATTACTTATTGGAAATTACCTTGTTTTATTTTTTCCAGGTAATAAATCAATCAAATGGTTATCAAGAATTTTTATCCTGAATCATTACAAAATAATCAGCGTATCCATGTATGTTTATTGAATTTAATTCCCAGAATAGAAAAGCCGGTTGGGTAGAGGTGATTTGCGGAAGCATGTTTTCCGGAAAAACAGAAGAGCTTATTCGTCGGTTAAGGCGGGCGATTATCGCCAATCAGAAAGTAGAAATTTTTAAACCGGATTTAGACAAGCGGTATAGCGATACAGAAGTTGTATCCCATAATCAGAACGCGATTCCTTCAACACCCGTTACGTCTTCTCAACAGATATTGCTACTTACGACAGAGGTAGATGTTGTAGGGATAGACGAAGCCCAATTCTTTGATTCAGGAATAACGGAAGTAGTCCTAGAATTAGCGAACCGCGGGATTAGGGTCGTAGTGGCCGGATTAGATATGGACTACACGGGAACCCCCTTTGGACCTATGCCCGATTTATTGGCAGCGGCGGAGTTTATCACTAAGGTGCATGCGATTTGTCAGCAGTGTGGTAGCCTTGCAAATTATTCCCACAGGATTACCAACCAATCTTCTCAAGTGCTTGTAGGAGAGAAAGATAGTTACGAACCTCGGTGTAGGAGCTGCTTTTATGAAGGGGAATCAAGATAATGATAACCAGCTAATTCTCTCTACTATTCCATGATAAAACCCCTATTTATAGTAGGCACACAGCGTTCAGGCTCAAATCTCCTCCGGCTAATGTTAGATGAATCGCCCGAAATTGCAGCTCCTCATCCGCCTCATATTTTAAAAACTTTTATCCCGCTACTGTCATGCTATGGAGACTTGATGGTTACAAAAAATTTGGAAAGGTTGATTGCTGACGTATGTGAATTTGTTCGCCTCAATCCTGTAGAATGGGGGGTGATTCCTGAAAAATCAACCGTGTTAGCGCGTACCGTTTCCCCCACGCTTATATCGGTTATGGCAGCGGTTTATGAAGTCCCCGCAGCCGCAAAAGGGGCTAAATATTGGTGCTGCAAAAGTATGGCAAATGTAGAAATATTGCCGGAGCTATATAAAGCCCTGCCAGAAGCAAAGTTTATCTATCTGTATCGAGACGGAAGAGATGTCGCTTTGTCCTTTACCAAAGCATTTGTAGGAGAAAAACATTTTTATACCATTGCCCGACAATGGAGGAAGGACCAAGAACATGCGCTTTGTTTTCGTGAAAACTACCCGCAAGCACGCTTTTTTTCTTTGAAATATGAGTCTTTTATTCAGTCTCCCAAGGAAAGCCTTATTGAAATTTGTGCTTTTTTGGAAATAGATTTTCGTCCAGAAATGCTACAATATTACCAATCAAAAGAATCACAGCGCACAGCGGAATCCGGAGAGATGTGGAAAAATGTGGTAAAACCCGTACTGGCGGATAATCATCATAAATTTTTAAAAGAAACTACTCCCGAACAAATTCGTATATTTGAAACCGTAGCTGGAGAGGTTTTATTAAAGTTAGGGTATCAACCGATTAATGCCCTCCAAACGCTTAATGTTTTTACAGAAAATGAAATTACGGCTTTTGAAGCAGAAAATCAAAAATTGAAAGTGGATATCCGTAAAAAACTCGGAAGCGAAGAGCTTGATAGAAGAAAGGGACAAGAAGCCCTTCTTGAAAATATTAGAAATTATGAATAAAAAAACAGTCTTTTTATTTGTTCCATTCTTTGTACTTGTAGTGTTGTTTGTGAGATGCAACAACAAAAGCACCATTTATAAGAATTATACCGAAATACCCGGGTTCTTGTGGGATAAAAACCAAGACCTACCTTTTAGTTTTGAAATATCTGATACTACCCCCGAATATGAAGTTAAAATTCATGTCCGCCATACGAATGCTTACCAGCATGAGACGGTTCCCGTTCTGTTTACTATGCAGAACCCTTCTGGAGAAACAACTCAAGTCCCCGCCGATATTCATCTCAAAGATGAAAAGGGTAAATTTACAGGAGACGCAGCCGGAGACATCTGGGATTTTTGTTGTTTCACCGCGATAGAGTCCACAAAGTTCAAAAAAGGGAAATATAAGGTAGTGCTTCAACACACTTATTCGAAGCCTATTTTGATGGATATCATGGGAATGGGAATTGAGGTTAGTAAAAAATAATCCTATGCGTATAATCTCCGGAAAATTAGGCGGAAGAGTCCTAAAAGTGCCAAGTAATCTCCCCGTCCGTCCAACGACAGACCGAACAAAAGAGGCATTGTTTAATATCATTCATGCCCAAAAAGAGATAGAAGATATGGCGGTGTTGGATATATGTTCGGGAACAGGAAATATCGG
Source organism: Bacteroidota bacterium (assembly GCA_963169475.1). Classification (GTDB taxonomy): domain Bacteria; phylum Bacteroidota; class Bacteroidia; order J057; family J057; genus JAAFHL01. Next base: position 2,613 of record CAUJFT010000071.1, read on the forward strand.
GATTGAGTTTTTTAGTAGGGGTGCAGAGATTATTATTGCCATTGATAAAGATAGACGATGTGTAGAAGCGGTGAAAGAGTTGTATCAATCATTGGGAGTAGTAAATGGGAAAGTGATTCAAGCAGAAGTTACAAGGTTTGCCGAAAATCCCTTTAAATTTTTACCTAAGTCCTCCCCAAAGTTTGATATTATCTTTATTGACCCCCCTTATGCCCTCCCCAATCAACAAGAGATTGTCCAGAATCTTTTTGCGTTTGGTCTGCTGAAAGAAGACGGGTGGTTGATTCTGGAGCATAATAGCCTCTTTTCTTTTGACACCGTTACGGGCTATCTTTTTACTCGAAAATATGGCTCATCTTCTCTTTCTTTTTTTGGGAATGACTCGGAAGCGCAAAGCGAAAGCCCTTCCACATAAATGTACCACTAATTAGAAATAAGTAGTTCTTAGTTTTAATGATAAGTTCTTAGTCTTCACAAATAATTGTTTATCATTTTTTTAACTAAAAATAATATCATAAACTAATTTCAAACCAGTACTTAGGTTGGTAAAAAAATGATTTACGAAATCCTCTCAATGTCCCTACAAGCCTCCATGTAATTTAAAAAATACTCCAAAGTTATCAATCGAAGAAATAAAAAAAGCGAATAATGATAGAGAATGTTAATAGTCAAAATCTGCCCAATAAATCATACGCTTACCCTACGATAGCCGCGATATGCACTCCTGCCGGACAGGGTGCGATTGGAGTTATTCGCGTTTCAGGAGAGGAGGCAATCGCAATTACCCAACGTGTTTTTAGTAAGAAGATTATGGGTGCAAAGGGTTATACCGTACATTATGGAAATATTATTGACCAAAATGAAATTATAGATGAGGTAATCCTTCTTCTCTTTCGCTCTCCTCACTCTTTTACAAAAGAAAACGTGGTGGAAATATCCTGTCATGGCTCTCCCTACATATTGGAAAAAGTACTGAACCTATTACTACAAAACGGAGCAGAGTTGGCGCAAGCAGGAGCGTTCACTCAACGGGCATTCCTTAACGGCGCAATGGATTTGGCACAAGCAGAGGCAGTAGCAGACTTAATAGCCGCAGAATCTGCTGCCGCACATAAGGTTGCCATGAGACAGCTCAAAGGCGGGTTTTCTAACGAATTAAAACATTTACGCGAACAATTGCTTGACTTTGTGACCCTTATCGAACTAGAATTGGATTTTGCGGAAGAAGATGTAGCTTTTGCGGATAGAAGCGAATTAAAAAATCTAATTCTCTCTCTCTTAACAAAAATAGAAAAACTAATTGCTTCTTTTCGTCTGGGGAATGTCTTAAAAAAAGGTGTCCCCGTAGCGATTGCCGGCAAACCTAACGCAGGTAAATCCACCCTATTAAATACACTTTTGGGGGAGGAAAAAGCCATTGTTTCCCATATAGCCGGCACAACACGAGACGTAATAGAAGACGTGATACAAATAGAAGGAATCCTCTTTCGCTTTATGGATACCGCCGGACTAAGAGAAACTGAAGATTTCGTCGAAAAAATAGGCGTAGAAAGAGCCTTAGAAAAAATAAAAGAAGCCCAAATTCTTTTATTTATTTATGATGCCTCTATAGAATCGTATGAAGATACCTATAAAACGGCTTGCAATTTTCAAGAAAAACACCCAGAGACAATCCTTATTTTGGTAGCAAATAAGGCAGATTTATGCACAAATAATATAAAAGAAGAAAAGAACTCCCCTACTGACCTCCTCCATATCGCCATTTCCGCCAGAGAAAAAGAAGGAATAGACAGATTAAAAAAAATGCTATTAGCTACAGTAGGTAGTGAGGGTCTCTCTACCCATGAAACCATTCTGACCAATACCCGCCATGTAGAGGCACTTCGTCAAGCTCAAGCTGCCCTTATGACTGTCTTGGACGGTTTAGCAATAGGACTTACCGGCGACCTTGTCTCCATAGACATTCGTACCGCACTCCATCATATCGGCTCAATTACAGGAGAAATTAATACGGAGGAGATTCTTGGAAATATTTTTGGGAAGTTCTGTATCGGAAAGTAATTTATCTTAGGTACTTGACCATAAGTAGTTTATCTTATTCGTCAATTAGTTTGTATTATTTCATACAAAACCGCTTACTTAAAAACATAAAATAGGTTGCATTAAAGTAAATAGTAGTGTTGATTATCAGTCATTTAATAAAAAATAATTTAAAATAAATTTGCCTTAGTGCTTATTTTGCTGATAGTAAACTATCAGCAAAGGATTATCATTTCCCTATCAAACTTTCTTTCAAATCAAACAAACCCGAATTACTAAATCAAGGAATTGATTAACCAAGTGTACCAGTTCAGCCGTATGTATTGGAAAAGTGTAAGCCAACAAAACTTACCAGTCACTACAATTTACCCCGAAATGGTGGCAGAAATTTATCCCCACTTTCAAGAAGATAATTTACCCGACTTTGGTAAAAGTAATCTTTGGTTTTTGTAGTTCTCCTCAGCACTGTAGTTTTACGAGGCTGTCCAAAACTTTTCGGACAGCCTCTTTTTATTCGGGTAGATGATAGAGTAATATGCGTTTACGCAACTCCCATCGCCTTCATTTTACTACTCGGCCAACCTCTTTTTTTTATCTGCACCTTCCATCACCAAACTGATTTTGAACAACTGCCAATACAAAGCAAAGATTTTATTTTAGATTATCGTACTGCCCTAGCTAACCAATTTACAGAGATATGTATGATACATTCTATTCTTAAAATAAAACACCGTTACACCTCAACTAACTATCCTATAATTAGAAGTAAGAGCCAGAACAATATTAGACGACAGCTCCAACTAAATAATTTTTTAACATCTAAAACGGTTTTAATATGTTAAAGTACATCAGCATTTTATTCACAGCGGGTTTCGTTTTTACCTCTTGTAGTAATCAAGAAAAAAAGCAAGTAGAGTTTGAAAAGCCTAAAACTACTATCATATTACTATACGACATTAGTGC
>CAUJFT010000072.1 GCA_963169475.1 Bacteroidota bacterium
CCCATATTTACATTTCTACTCCCTCCTGTACCCCAAAAACCTGCAAGCGTTCCCATGTTAACGTTATAATCTCCACTTGTATTGAGTTCTCCTGCTTCCCAGCCAATAGATACATTGTTGCTGCCAGTGGTATTTGATGCAGCAGCTAACCTTCCAATAGCGATATTTGAGCCGCCCGTTGTATTGCCGTATCCGGCTTGACTTCCCATAAATACTCCTCTAGTTCCTGTTGTATTGGAATAACCACTTAACTCTCCGGAGAAGACATTATAATATCCTGTTGTATTAGTATAGCCGCTTTGGTATCCCGAGAAGACATTGTTGTATCCAGAGGTGTTAGACCTACCAGACCCATAACCCAAAAATAAGTTATTATCACCGGTGGTATTGGAAAAGCCACTCTTTGCACCAAGGAAGGTGTTTTGTGTATTTCCATTAGAGGAGGAGGACCCATAACCGGCAGAATCCCCTACAGCGACATTGTAATCAGAGCCACTTGAGGCGGTATAGGCGATGTAATATCCGGCAGCATGACCTACGGTTACATTACCATTGTTATTCCTCATATAATAATTAGACCTGTTTCCAAGTGCTACATTGCGTTCTCCACTTGTTACGAACCACCCCGTATAAGAACCTACTCCTACGTTATAGCTTCCCGTAAGAGAATTATCAAGTGAGCGATACCCTATGCCTATGTTATAGCTAGGTGTTCCGGTTGCCCCGTTCATGGCAGATTGCCCAAAAGCAGAATTTGCTGTACCAGTATTTCCTCCTGCTCCTGCACTTACCCCTACATAAGTATAATTTGTACCGGTTGTTCCTGAACCGGCTCCGGCATTATACTGAGCGGTTACGAAGCCTGAAGCCGAAACTATGGCAAGTACTGTCAATAATATTTTTTTCATAAAGATAATAGAATTAATGATTTTTTAATTAATGGTTAAAGTTTGCTTGGAGTTAATCAATGATTTCAAATTCTTCTGGATGCTCACTTATATATTTCTGCTTTTCTTCGTTTAAGCGTTGAAATTCAGCGCGTGTGAGTGTTAAACGGTAGATTTCGGTGGCAATAGGAGTGTTAGCTTCGTGCTTATCCGCGGGTTTTTGAGAAGGAGGCAAGCCTTGTAGGTTGGTTACATAAACAAGGTTACCATCAGGAGTGTAATAAGGATACAAAACCGGCGACTTAATCGGAGCGGGTACTTCTTTGACATCATTGGGTCTGTTAAGGGTGATGTCAACGTGCTGAGAAGGGTCAGGCAAGGCAGCGGCACGATTGGGCTGCTGTGCTTGTACGTACAAACCAGAAAACAAGAGGCATGTGGATAAAATTAATTTACCCGGAGGTGAAAAAAAATTGAACATTTTCATAATAATGTATTTAAATAGATGATTATAAACTATAAATAAGAGCAGAGCGTTTCGCCTTACAGTGAATAGGACAAGGTTGCTATATACACAACAAATAGATAAAACAAGAGTAAAAACATTTTCCATAAGGCAACGCTAAATATTGTATTAAAATGTACACAAACTGCCATTTATGGATACCCACACTAAAAGGTAACTACGTAGCTAAAAAATTTGTTTAGTGATTAGTTGTAAAAAGCATCTTTTTATACTAATTATAATAATTATATAGCTGGTTATGAGTGTTTTATTATTATTAGTGTGGAATAATATTTTTAAAGGTTATTATAGATAATATTTTTTAACTAAAATTATCCCATAAGGGAAGAGTATAATGTCTTTTGGGAATCGAATTCTATGGGAGGTGTTTTTTGGGAGAGAATTTAGGCAAAACAAAGCGAAGCAATGGGTGAAAGGTTGAGGAAAGCGGGAGATTTGATTTATGTAGAAAAATAGAGTATTGAGGCTCTACTGTAGTTCCATGCTTCTATTATTTTAAGGCGGAGTTTTTTTGACTTTAGTCAATGACCTTATATTGAAGTGGTTACTTTTTTTATTCCGGATAAAGTATAAGAGAGAGTAAAAAAGAAAGGTCTTAGTGAGAATGTACAGAAGCTATTATTACAAAAAATACGAGGTAGTAATAGCCCGACGATTTGAATTTCGCCGGACTATTATTGTTGTATGAGAGAGACTACTGATTAGCAACAATCATTTTTTTGGTAGCAAATACCTTACCATCAATGAAGAGACTATAGAAGTAAGTACCCAGGCTAAGGTCTCCCGTTCTAACTTCGGTGCTATTCGCTCCTCTTGTGAGGATTTCGGTTTGAGAAATGGTATTCCCGTTTGCATCTGTAATCTGTAAAGCTGCATTTTTTACATTTTTAGGAATGTAATATTGGATTACGGTGGACTTGGAGAAAGGATTCGGAACGTTTTGTTCCAGAATGGGGTTCTCTCCGGTCAATGTGATAATAGAAGCACTGTTTTTAGTATTGATTTCTCCATAGCAGCAGGATTTAAGGTCGGTACCAAATTGAGAAAGTAGTACTTTTACTTCTTGAAGTTCTTTGGTAAGGGCTTCATTTTGTGCTTTTAATTCGGCAATTTGTGCATCTTGGGCTTGATTTTGTTTATTTACTTCTTGTACTGCACTCACCAAAGGCACGGTTAGTTCGGCATACCTGATTCCCATGTATTCTCCGTTTTTATCCACACCGGAGAAAGTACCTTTTGCGGCTTCCTCTACTTCTTGGGCGATAAGTCCGGTGTAACGGATACCTTTTTGCCCTTCGGCGGTGTATTCGTAGGTTACGGGGTTTAGTTGATTGATA
>CAUJFT010000073.1 GCA_963169475.1 Bacteroidota bacterium
TGACTCATTTCATGTACCAAAGTTCCTATTCCTGTCAAAATAGGTTCTGAAGTATTGCTCCAATTATTATCTTTTACATCTGCAACACTAATGGCGCATTTTAAAGTATAAGTATTGCCATTAGCAGTAAAAACAATATCATTATCCCAATTTGCTCTACGCCTTGTCCCGCCAAGTCCCGTGGTGCCATTAGGTATAGCGGGTAAAAGTACTACGATTAGCAACTCATTTTCCTCTATGAATCCATCATTATCCGTATCGGTTAAATCCCAATTAATCCCGGCAGCCGCATTCTGAAAAATCGTTTCATACATATTAGAATTTGTTGTCCAATCTCCGGCGGTAGTGGTATATGCTGCATTATTATTGGGCATAACTACCCAATCAGAAACGCCCATATTAGTAATACTAAATTGATAATAAGAGGCTTCTAAAAAATAGTTTTTTACAGACCCTTTTGCTGTCGAAAAAAAATCGGTCGTAATACTTGTAGGGGTAATATTATTGTTTTGGGGAAAATTATCAAAAGCAACAGGAATTACTACAATTTTTCCTTGAGAATTGTAATTGGGGTGAGACATGTTGTAAATCTGGGAAGAAGTGTAAATTCCTGTTTTTACACTATCCGGAATACCGTCATCATTAATTGCTTCTACCATTGTTGCCCCTACAAAGCAAGATTCATTATTAGGCGGCGCAGGGTCGCAGCTTACTGTACATAACAAAAACATTGGCAAGAGATAAACCAATACGGATTTTAGAAGTTTCATTCTTTTTTTCATAAATAATGCCTTTAACAGATAATTTTTTGAATTTGGTATAAAAAAGAGAAGTTGTACGACACAAAGTTAATTTAAATGTTTGAGATAGTCAATTTTTTATAAAAAAAATAATACAATTTTTATGCCTTATCCGTGCATAAAAATTGTATTTTCCTTGTGCTAATAAACCGTTTAGCCTCGTAGCGGAATTAAAACTCCGTTTTTATGATATAGAAGATTTTTTTACCCGATTACAATACATTTCGCCAATCCAAGCGAGCGAGTATAATCTCTCTAACTTTGCTAATAGGCACCCTTTCTTGGCTCATCGTGTCCCTATCGCGAATAGTAACGGTGCTATCCTCGGCGGTTTGGTGATCTATGGTAATACAAAAAGGTGTTCCGATTGCATCTTGTCTTCTATATCGTTTCCCCACAGAATCTTTTTCGTCATAAGTACATTGGCAATCATAACGGAGCGACTGAAAGATTTTTTCTGCAATTTCGGGCAGCCCGTCTTTTTTTATGAGTGGGAAAATCGCAACTTTATAAGGGGCCAATAATGGATTTAACCTTAGGACAACTCTTTGCTCCTGCCCTCCGTCTGCGGTAGGTGCCATTTCTTCCCGATAGGCATTACACAAATGAGCAAGAAATGTTCTATCAAGTCCTACGGAAGTTTCTATAACATAAGGAACGTAAGAGCGATTTTCATCAGAATCAAAATATTGTAGTTTTTTACCCGAAAATTCTTGATGACGGTTCAGGTCGTAATCGGTACGGGAGTGTATTCCTTCCATTTCTTTAAATCCAAAGGGGAAGCGAAATTGAATATCTTCGGCGGCATCTGCATAGTGTGCGAGTTTTTCATGTTCGTGAAATTGTAACATGGCAGGAGGAAGCCCTAATTTTTCGTGAAAAGCACTTCTGGTATTTTTCCAATATTCAAACCATTCTTTTTGGGTACCGGGTTTGATAAAAAACTGCATCTCCATTTGTTCAAACTCCCGCATACGGAATATAAACTGACGAGCAACGATTTCGTTTCTAAAGGCTTTCCCGATTTGTGCGATTCCAAACGGAATTTTTTGGCGCGAGGTTTTGGTTACATTTAGAAAATTGACAAAAATACCCTGAGCCGTTTCGGGACGGAGGTATATATCCGAAGCATCTCCTGCTACCGCACCCAATTGAGTTTTAAACATCAAGTTAAATTGCCTCACTTCAGACCAATTGCGGGATCCCGATTCTGGGCAAGCAATCTCATTTTCTATGATGATGTCTCTAAGGGCGTTTAAGTCATCTTCTTGGAGTGCTTTTTCATAACGTTCATATACCGCTTGTGCTTTTTTTGCATCACGATTATTCTTTAAAAACCCCTGATATAGTTCGCCATTTATCTCCCAGCCTTCTTTTTTGGCTTTCTTCTCCGTTTCTTTTAGCGACTTGGCATGGAGTTTATCAATATATTCTTCAATGAGATTGTCTGCACGATAGCGTTTTTTAGAGTCTTTATTATCAATCAGTGGGTCCGAAAATGCGTCCACATGCCCCGATGCCTTCCAAACCGTAGGGTGCATAAGGATTGCAGCATCAATTCCGACCACATTATCGTGCATCTGAACCATCGCCTTCCACCATGCTGCTTTGATATTATTCTTTAATTCAACGCCCAACTGCCCGTAATCGTAAACGGCTCCGAGTCCGTCATAAATTTCGCTGGAAGGAAATATAAATCCGTATTCTTTACAATGAGAGATTATTTTTGGGAAAATTTCGTCGTAATTCATTTTTTTAAAATTTGGGCGCAAAGATAAGAAAAAAATATGCTTTTGCAGGAGCATAAATTTTGGATAGGGATTCAAAAAGCCCGATACCCTACGATTTCTCAAATCGTAGGGTATCGGGGTATTATTCTAATATTAGACAAGAATGAATATTTTCCAAGCCTTATTTCCCGGATTGAGAAATATATTCTTCTAAGTAGCATACCCTTTCTGCGGAGAATGGGTGGGTTCTGAAGATTTTATCCATACTATTTGGCGTTTCGTTTTTTGCCCAGCGTCTGAATACCTCTATTCCTTTTCTAACATCGTAGCCTGCTTTTGTAATGATGTCAGCCCCTGCCCAATCTGCTTCATATTCGTCAAACTGCCCAAAGGGAAGCGTGATGATTTTTTTAAATTGTACTGCTGTAACTCCCCAATCGGGGGCAAGTGCGCCTGCTGCCGCCATCTCTTGAAGCGGACGTATGCAGTGCTTTTTGTCTACGTGAGAAAGCTCGTGTCCCAACACCATTGCGATTTCATCATCATTTTTAAGCTCACCCATAATTCCTGTCGTGAAATATATATGCCCTCCCGCAATAGAAAACGCATTTACCATAGGGTCATCTACCATGTGTAGGGTATAATTAATACCGGTACGCTCTCTGTAGGGCGTGAGTTTTGTCATAATTTTTTGAAGCTTCTTCAGACGTGAATCGCTATCAATTAAATGAAATTCTCCTTCTTCTATAATATTTTCATGTAACTGCGTTCCCGCTTCCATTTCTTCTGCTTCTGAAACCGGAAACATATCTTGAAAAGACCTTTGGAGAATCTGTCCGGCTAAAAATACATAATCTAAATAACTTACCTCACAATTGTCCACACTCATATTTACAGATTTTGCAATAGAGGGGTCCG
>CAUJFT010000074.1 GCA_963169475.1 Bacteroidota bacterium
ATTATAGCTTTCCCGCACTAATCACGAAACTGCATCATAAAGAGAAAGATTTTGAAGGGATTCGCGGGTTGATTTATCGGGAAAATGGGGAAATTAAGAAAACTTCTAAGGGCGAAATCCCTGATTATAATGTTTTACCCCCTTTACCTTATGAAGCCCTAAATCAATTTTACCCCCTTACGCGCTATATGGGTAAGACTTTTTTGGGAAATAGAACCATTGCCTATCATTCTAGTTTTGGGTGTCCGTTTACCTGTTCTTTCTGTGCGGTAGTTCCTATTTATAATGCAAGATGGAAAGGGAAAAATGCAGCCCTGATTTATGAGGATATTAAGTGGCTAAAGGATAAATATCAGGGAGATTCTTTAGAATTTCATGACAATAATTTTTTTGTATCAGAAAAAAGGACGGCAGAGTTTGCGCGTCTCATAATGCCCGAAAAAATAAATTGGTGGGGAGAGGGACGGATTGATACGATTGATAAATATTCAGAAGATACCCTCCACCTCATGCGGGAATCTGGCTGTAAAATGATATTTTATGGTGCCGAAACGGGAAATGATACCCTGCTTAAAAAGATGGATAAAGGGGGTACCCAAACCGGAGAGCAGATTCTTCGCTTCGCAGAAAGAATGAAGAAAGTGGATATTATTCCGGAGTATTCTTTTGTCTTAGGGTTTCCAGACGAAAATCCTGATAAAGTAATGGCACAAATTAATGCAGATATTGCTTTTATCAAGGAGGTTAAAGCAATAAACCCCGCAACGGAAATCATTATCTATATTTACAGTCCTGTTCCAACAGAGGGGACAGAGCTATTTGAACGGGTAAAAGAGGCGGGCTTTCATTTTCCGGAAAAACTCACAGATTGGCTCGCGCCGGAATGGGAAAGGTTTGATTTAAGGAAAAATCCATTAACTCCTTGGCTTACTCCGGACATGATAGATAAAATTAAAAACTTTGAAACAGTACTGAATGGGTATTACCCTACAGCTTCGGATATTAAACTCTCTGCTTTTCAGAAAAAGCTCATTCAGATGCTCGCCGCTTATCGCTATAAGAACAACTACTTTGCCTTTCCTTATGAAATCAAAGTACTTCATAAATTATGGAAATATCGTCAACCCGAAATTCAAGGGTTTGAAATGCTATAAAAGATGATACGTTTTTTTATTCATTATGGAATGCACTTTGTCGTACCCGCGGGTTTTGCTTTATGGTGGGGTAGGGGAGAAGTCAAAAGAATATACCTCCTGTTTTTATTGTCTATGCTCATAGATTTGGACCATTTATTGGCAAATCCTATCTATGACCCCAACCGGTGCAGTTTGGGCTATCACCCGCTTCATAGCATTCCGGCGGCTATTGTTTACCTGATTATGCTGGGTTTCCCGCGTTTACGTTGGTGGGGAATTGCATTAATCTTTCACTTAATCACAGATGGAGTAGATTGTGCGTTGAGTAAATACTTTACTTAAATGTGGTAGTAAGGGCTTTTATTTTTTCTATTCGGATAAAATCAATTTCTGTACGATGAGCCTCTGTAACCAAATCATCTTCTTCCCAATCTACATTCAAGAAACGGGTATCTTCTTGTAAGATATTTACTTCCTTGGAAGCCATAGACTCATAGATAAGATATTGGTCTATGGGTAGCTTCCCATTAATCAATAATTCGGAAGCGACTACAGCCTGAATAGTATTGACTTCTTTAAAGGAAAAAATGGAGTAACCGTCAAAACGCATTTTGGCACCGGGAGGAAGATGAAAGGCATAAAATCCTTGTTTATCTCCAATAAAATGAACCTTGACTAACCTTTTTACTTTACCGTCTTCCCTTTCTGTTTGTTTATCAACGTAAGTCAGTCCCGAAATACAGCTTTTTGCCCAAGGTTTACGGGCGTTTATGATCCCATTTGCGGGCAAACTATCCTCTGCAAAGGCAGGAATAAGCAGCCAAACCGGAAAATTTTCGGTATTATTAAACGCGATGTCTAATAAATGAATCTTTAATTGCTTTTCTCCTAATTGAGTACTTTTTAGGCGGGCTTGCAAAACGGTAGCCTCCATGCCTCTTATATTTTCTTGGGCATTAAGCGGAAGATACACCCCAACAAAGAACAACAAAATCCAATAGAGGTTATTACGAAAATACATAAGGTTGATTTAAATAAATATCCAAAAACAAAGGTATAACTTTTTTATGACATGCAAAATATTTTCTGTGAAAAAATTATGAACCTTGGACTTGATAAATTATATATACATTTTACCCTTTAATTGGAGAGGAAGTAGGTTTCGCGCTGCGTCAATCTAGGAGGAGTAAAATTCTAATAAATTCTCTAAATTTTCTCTTGGAATGTCTTAAAACTTTGTTACTTTTGTCAGGCTGCTACCTGTTTATGGATTAAATGTAGAGGAAGTTGATTTGTAGGTTTTTGCGTTTTGCCGATTTTGCCTATTGTTTAATCCCGTTCTTATCAGTATGTTTATATTTACTTTCATTCTAAAATAAAAAAACCTATGACAGTTTCTTTGCTTCTTACTTTTCTGATAATAGGTGTTGGGATTTTTCTGTTTGTGAAGGATTATTTTTCAATAGATACAACTTCTATTCTGATTATGTCCTTATTTATTGTTACGGGCATACTAACTCCAGAAGATGGGTTTTCGGGCTTTAACCATCCTGCTACTCTCACCTTGGGTTGTATGTTTGTGGTTAGTGCGGCGGTATTTAAGACCGGGGTGATTGACGGGGTTAGCCGACGAATTTCTTTTTATGCACGCCGTCATTTTGTTTTTGCCCTTATCATTTTTTGTGTTTTTTCTGCTTTGCTTTCCTCCATAGTAAACGATTCTGCGGTGGTC
>CAUJFT010000075.1 GCA_963169475.1 Bacteroidota bacterium
CCTGTTCCAAGCGTAAAACTTTCATTACCAAACTCTTCAGACCCAAAATTCGTATTCAATTCGCTAAGGCGGTATCCTCCCTCAACATCAAATTTTTCGGCTTCCTCTGTCTGAAAAACAGAAGCAATATGCTGCATTTTCCATCGTGTATTGGGGCGATGCTCCGCCATGAGCGCGCCCGACAACGTAGTGTAACCCGTAACCTCTAACCCCTCAAAAGCCGTTAGTAGCCGATACGCTTGCTGTACTGTTCCAAAACTAGATTCCCCATGAGTAGGAGTAAATTTGTAGCGGTTTTTTGCACCGGTAAAAAAAGCAGTATATTTCCATTTTTCAACCGGAAAATAAACCGTGTCTTGTGTTCCGTCTTTCCGAACAACAATTTTTTCACTTTGATACGCTCTTTTAGGTGTGAAAGTAAACATTCCTTGTAAATCCGCAAAATAAGGGCGATAATTTCCTCTTACTTCTAAGCTATTTAATAAATAAGTCATGGTAAAGAAGCGCGCTCCTACTAAGTAGGTAAACTTACCCGGTATCTCGGGATTTTTGCGGTTTTTGCTGACCCCTTCAAGGTGAAGCGAATTATTAATCAATCCCATCTCGTCATAAACTCTATTGTCTTTTGGAGTTCTATAGGTAATATCTAATACAGAAGACATTTTGTCTCCATATTGGGCAGAAAATCCACCCGTGCTAAATGCTATATTGTCTGTCATATTCCGGTTTGCAAACCCTAATCCTTCCATTTGCCCGGACCTTGCCAGAAAAGGGCGATAAACCTCTATGCCATTTACATAGACTAAATTCTCATCGAAGTTTCCTCCCCTTACCCGATACTGCGAAGAAAACTCACTACTATTAGAAACACCCGGTTGAGACAATAACACTGCTTCTACAGAAGGATTAACCGTGGGTATCTTTGTTACTTCTTCTACATTAATCGGGACAATCTGCATTTGAGGGCGATTTGACTTCTTGTCTTTAATCAAAATCTCCTCCGAAGTAAGGCTTCTCAATTTAATCGGCTGGTCATAGATGTATCCACTTTTTATCTCCAATTCAAGGATAGACAATTCGTAAGTAACAATATTAAAGCTGATTTTTATTTTTTTTGGAGAACTAACGGGAATAATAATCGAATACTCCCCCTTGTCTCCGGAAAGTACCGTATTGGCAGTACCCTCTTGCTGAACGACTACCTCTGGAATAGGTTTATTCTGCGAATCCACTATTTTACCCTTCACGGTCGCAGTTTGGGCTTGAACTATATTATAACTTATAGTCAGAAAAAAAAACGGCAGAACAAAAGAACGTACTAAATTATATTTTTTCATTTGAAAATTTGAAGCTCCAATTAAACCGGTACAAAGATAGAAGATAATAGGATAAAATTACGCTATAAAAATAAATGCCCTATTTAGGCTCTCTTCATGCTGATAGCTTTCCTACTACCGGATAGCGTAGAAATACCTCTTCGGCATGAGGAGCGTCTTTTAATTCTTCGGTTAAGTCCTGCCCTGCCCAATGTCCATAGTGAACACCGTTTCGCCAATGCCGACTTTTACCTACGTCATAAATCAGTCCTTTATAGGCAATCCACAACTCTTCACGGTCTATTCCGTTTCTGAGTGCAAGCTGGGATTTAGTAAAAATCTGGTGCATAATTACGAATTTATTTATGGCAAAAAAATCTTTTATCTCAATGTAATCATAAAGAGGCTAAATTTGTTTATCTTTGCGCCCGTTTTCACGGTAATGTTTCTCTGTCGTGAGCGACAAACAACGATATTTTATTCAATCTTATTTCATGGACAAAAATTCGACTACAGGTTTTTTACTGATCATGCTGATTTTATTGGGGTGGTATGTCTTTTTTAATCCCTCCGGGAAGCCCAAAACCCCACCAGTAGAAGCCAAAACGCATGAGGTTGTAATCAAAGACTCTGTGGACAAAACTGTAGCTCAAAACACCAATAAAGACTCTGTAGCAGGGATTTTATACGGAGATTTGGGTAAACTTTCTATCGGAGAACCCAAGACCTATGTCGTTAAAACCGATAAAATGGAGGTTACCTTTCAAGGAAAAGGAGGAGTGATTGAGCATCTTACCCTACAAGACCACAAAGACCAAAACGAAAAACCTCTTCCAATAGTTACTCCACATAAGGATAATCGGTTTGTAGAAGAATTTGTATTTCAAAACCGTGGAATAAGAACTGATGATTTATATTTTACTCCGGTAGGGCAGCTCCCAGCTTCTGTAGCGGGTAAAGACTCCGCCGTTATCACATTTCAAGCAAAAATAGACTCCTCCCGCATAATCGAAAAAATCTATGTGCTTAAAGGAGGCAAATATGATTTGAGGTACTATTTTAGAATGGTTGGCTTACAAAACGACCTAAAAAATAGCTTCTATGGTATGGAGTGGAAATCGGTTCTGCCCGTTACCGAAAAAGCACAAGACCCCCAGCGTCAGAAATCCACCATCGTTTACAACATGTCTGACGGAGTAAGTAAAATGGGAGCCAAAGCAAGTGATGAAGAAGCTCCTTCGGGCAGTGTAAAATGGATAGCTTACCGCGCTCAATTCTTCTCACAAACCCTTATTGCTGACAACGGATTCCATAAAGGCAGCTTCAAATTCAATACTCCGGAAGCTGATACTAATATAAATAAAATCATGGAATCTAAACTATCCGTAGATTTCACAAAAAGCAACGACATCAAAACCGGTTTTACGGTTTACGCCGGACCGTTGGAGTTCAATACACTGAAATCTTACGGCATGGAGTTACACAAACAAATGGATTTAGGCTGGGGACCGGTAAAGTATATTAATCAAGCGGCTATATGGGTTTTCAAAAAACTAGAAAGCCTCAATATTAGCTATGGGCTAATCATCTTAATCTTTGGGATTCTCATCAAACTCGTAGTATTTCCGATGACCTACAAGAGTTTTATGTCTATGGCTAAACTCAAAGTGCTAAACCAAATGCCGGAGATGAAGGAGATAGATGAAAAATACAAAGAAGACCCCCAAAAACTGCAAATGGAAAAAATGGGGATTTACAACAAAATGGGAGTAAGCCCCTTCGGTGGATGTATTCCTATGCTTTTGCAATATCCCATCATCATCTCTATGTTCTTCTTCTTCCCTCAAGCGGTGGAACTCCGGCATCAGTCTTTCCTATGGGCAACCGATTTATCTTCTTATGACTCTATATTAACCCTTCCGTTTAGTATTCCAGCTTATGGGAGCCATGTGAGTTTGTTTACGATTCTAATGGCATTATCTACTTTCTTGTATACTTATTATAATCAAAGTTCACAGCCAGGTTCCGATAATCCTGCTATGAAAATGCAAATGACTATTATAATGTATATCATGCCGTTTTTTCTACTGTTCTTCTTGAATAATTATGCTTCGGGTCTAAGTTGGTACTACTTTGTTTCGAACTTATTGGCAATCAGCCAAACGCAGATTTTCCGCTATTTTATAGATGATAAAAAATTAGAAATGCAGCTGATTGAAGCAACACATACTCGTACAAAAAACGGAAAAGCAAAAGGACGTATGCAAACATGGATTGAAAACCAGCAGAAAAAACAGAAAGAAATGACAGAACAACAGAAGAAGTCGCAGGCAACAAACCGTAGAGACAGACGTTCATAATCTTACAAGGAATTTTAAATGAACTGCTTGTAAAATATTTGTCAAAAAAGTAAATTTATCGGGAGATTGTTCGAAATAAAAAAAACAAAAAAATAATTATAATTTATTTGGACATTTGACAAAACTCTCATAGATTTGCACCAAACTTACATAAAAATGTGGTTTTTAGAAAAAGTTAATTTTATTCAGTCACTCAATTAAATGTTTATTAAAGTTATGACCAGAAACAAAACCCTCTCTTTAATGCTTATGGGGGCATTGACATTCGGAGTAGCACCAGCCGTATTGGCTCAAGGAGATGATTATCCACCTAATGCACAAGCCGGCAAATGTTATGCAAAGTGTTTAATTCCCGATGAGTACAAAACTGTTACCGAACAAGTTTTGGTAAAAGAAGCATCTAAGAAGGTACAAGTAGTTCCCGCCGAGTTTGGCTCTGTCTCTGAGCAGATTGTTGCTAAACCAGAAGTAAAGCGTTTGGTTCCGGTTCCGGCAGTTTACAAAACCGTTACTGAACAAATTCTCGTAAAGGAAGCCGGTAAGCGTCTTGAAGTAATTCCGGCTGTTTACGAAACAGTTACAGAGCAGGTGATAGATAAGCCAGCTTACGTGAAGAAAACCACAATTCCTCCGGTATATGAAACCGTTACTGAAAGGGTTTTGGTAAGAGAAGCCTACGATAAATGGGAAAAAGGGAAAAAAGACCCTAACTGTCTGTCTGCTAATCCTGATGACTGCCGCGTAATGTGTTTAGTTACAGTTCCCGCAGAGTACAAAACCGTTACTAAGCAAGTAGTGAAAACTGCTGCAAGAGTAGTGGAAGAGCAAGTTCCTGCAACTTACAAAACTGTTACCAAGCAAGTATTGAAATCTGCCGCTACTACCAGAGAAATCGAAATCCCTGCTGAGTACAAAACAATTACTAAGCAAATGGTTGAAACTCCGGCTACTACTAAGGAAGAAGTAATCCCTGCTGAATACAAAACCTTAACTAAGACCGTAGAGAAGAAACCTGCTCAAGTAATCGAGGTAGATATTCCTGCTGAATATGCTACTGTTACTAAAACACAGCTTGTGAAAAAAGGCGGATTTGCTGATTGGAGAGAAGTTCTTTGCGATACTCAAACTACTCCTGCTAAAATCATCGCTATCCAAAATGCCCTAAAAGCTAAAGGATATGATCCAGGTCCTATTGATAACGTATTAGGTCCTCAAACTCGTGCAGCTCTTTCTAAGTTCCAAAAAGACAACAACCTCCCTGTAGGTCGTCTTGATATGGAAACATTGAAAGCACTTGGCGTTCAATAATCAAATCATGTAGTAAAATAAAAAAGTCCGGTTTTTTTAAAATCGGGCTTTTTTTTTATAAAAATACTTTTTACTTTTGGGGCGCAATTGTGGCTTTATGTGTTTCTCTGTTTTTTTGTAATAATCTAAGTTTAAGGGCATGAAAGTATTTCTTAACCTCTTTGTGTTTGTCTGTTTTTTGTTCATTAATGGTGTAATATATTCTCAAGATGAAATTTCTTTCTTTAAGGGAAGTTTTGAGGAAATGACCTCGAAAGCCGCAACCGAAAGCAAATGCTATATCGTCTTTTTTACAAAGGAACATTGCCCTCCTTGTGATAAAATGAAGGAGCAAACACTTTCTGACCCGGAGGTTGTTACCCTTGTATCAGAAAAAACTTTAATGTTTGAGGCTGAAATGCCCGAATTTGATGCCATTGACCTTGCCGAAAAATTTCAAGTAACTGCTTATCCCACTTTGTTGGTATTTTCACCCAGAGGGCTTAAAATCGGAGAGATGGTTGGCGGGCAATCCGCCACAAGCCTCATTACCTTCTTGGAAAAACTAAACTAATCCCTAAGATGTAAATCCCTTAAAGTAAAATATGGGGGTATTCTGATAGGTGCTATTTTTTACCATGTTTCATGGGTAGATAGAGGACGGTATTTGACTTTAGCTTAACATGAGAGAACAGCTTTCCTCTTCCCTAATGATTTCTCATGCGTTTGCCTAAACTATATTTATTTCATTCAGATTTTGCAGCAGCCGATTTCATTGAAGCAGAAAGGCTATTTCCAAGATAACTTTCTATGAGATAATGAACAAAATAGATAACGGGAGTCAATAACAATGCCATGAAAAATTTGTAAAGATAGTTCATTGTCCCTACTGCAAGAATCTGAGAAATTGCCCACTTTTGAGAAGCGGGAGGTCCCACATAAAATGCAATAAATAATACCACAAAGCTATCTATTATTTGAGAAACTAAGGTAGAGCCTGTCGCCCTTAGCCAAATATGTTTTTCTCCGGTAATCCTCCGGATTTGTTGAAAGATTTTCACATCTAACAATTGCCCGATTAAAAAAGCTGAAATAGAACCCAAAATAATCCATAATCCCTGACTAAAAACTCTTTCATAGGCAGTATTTATATCCGGCTTAATATCGGCATGTACCGCTAACCAAAAATCGGCAGGTACTACCTGAATACACAAATATATCATCAAAAAGGCATAACTTATCATTACTACAGTCAAATAAGACAAAAAACGTACTCCTTTTTTACCGTAATACTCATTGATAATATCTGTCATAATGAATACAACCGGCCACAAAATTACCCCAGCAGTATAGGTAAAGGATAAGTGCTCTTGAAAAAAAAGATGCCAATCCACCGGCTGAAAACCCAACGTTTTTTCAAGAGAAAAAATTTTAGACCCTATAACCTCTGAAACAACGGCATTCGTTACAAAAAAGCTACCCAAAAGGATAAATAACAAGTTTTCTTTTCTATAAATATCTATTTTCATGCTAAAATTATCCATTATCACGCATCTTATTTCTTAAAACCGTAAATCTATCTTTTAGGAGATTGCTATACTATCGTGATTTTACCTTTAATATCTATGCTTACTAACTTTTTATCTATAAGGTAACGAAGTAAATATTCGCGTTCTTCCGTTGTACCTTCCGGAAACGTTTGCACTACCTCACGATAATTTATTTCAGGGTGATTCTCTATAAATTGTATCAAAGCTGGTAGCCTACTATTATCATTAAAGGTAGCCTTATTGCTTATACAAACATCGCACTTATTACACACCCTTACCTTACTCTCTCCGAAATATTCTTGTATCATCAGGCTTCTACATTTTGTTTTGGTAGTAATATAGGCTTTAATATGTTCAAAACGTTTTATTGCCTGATTTTTCAGAAAAGTATATTTATCCCAATTAAGATTTATTTTAGTACAAAAGTTACTATTTTTTAGGAAGCTAAGTGTTGGGAAGGAAGATGCAGGAGTATAGTAAATCATATTTAACTGAACGAGCCTTTGTAATTGTAATGCTAATTGTTCCGGTGTCCATTTTAAGCTATTTGCCCATGTTTTAGGTAAAAAGGGGACATCATGCTTAAAAATAGCTCCTCCCATATTTCTCAAAATCATCTCTGCAATCAGTAATGAAGAAGGAGTGTTCTTACGAAAATTGACCCAATCCTCCGGACTACAAGCAGAACGAATATAAGCGTAGTCTTCTTTTTCTTCCTTGTAATACACGACCCCTTCTTGATGCAAAAGTTGAACTACATTATGTAGCGTTCGGACTGAAAGTTTATATTCTTGCGCAAATGCACCAATATCAAAAGTATGAACCGACCTAACCTCTCCTTCATTAGGGATAGAAAAAGTCTCACAAAGTATTTTATAATAGGTAACT
>CAUJFT010000076.1 GCA_963169475.1 Bacteroidota bacterium
CCGATTAGGGGACAAAGCGAAAACAGAAGAATACTTCTCTACTGCTAAAACGTGGTGTAAGGAAACCCTTGATTATTATAGAGAAACGAAGCAATACTACGGCAAGGAAGATAATTGCCTTGCTGCCGTCAGCGTATTGATAAATCACTATAATCAGACGCGCCAGCAGGACAAGTTGAAGGAAATGGAAAAGGACTTTGCTCCTTATATGGATAAAATGTACAGACGTTAAAAAAACGATAAAACGCTATATCAATAGCCGCCCGCCTTTAAACGGGCGGCTATTGATATATAAAACCTTCCTCAACAATTTATGAAAATATTAAGAAAATTATATTATTGGCTTCCACCTGCTCTAAGAATGTTTGCGCGAAGGGTCGTTTTTATGCCGATTGATGGTTGGGAGCTACTGACCCAAAAAAAACACAAACTTCAACCGCCAAGGGGTATGATTTATACGGGTTCTGGAGATTTTATGGAGCAAGGGAAGCGGTTTTTGGAATATTTTGTGCAATACGGTAATCTTTGCCCTAACGAAAACGTATTAGATGTAGGCAGTGGCATTGGGAGAATGGCAGTACCGCTTACGTCTTTTCTCTTACCAGAAACCCGTTATGAAGGATTTGATGTAGTAGAAACGGGGGTAAATTGGTGTAAAAAAAATATCTCTACCTCTTACCCAAACTTTCACTTTCAATATATACCCTTAGAAAATGACCTATATACGTCTGGAGGAATCAAAGCAAATACATTTCATTTTCCATACGAAGATGCTACTTTTGACTTTGTATTTCTTACCTCTGTATTTACGCACATGATGCCCGATGAGGTAGTGCATTACCTCAAAGAAATTTCACGGGTACTGAAGCCCGGAGGGCGGTGTTTTGCCACCTTTTTTATCCTTACTCCTGAATCCGAAGCCGCTATGAACGAAACTAAAACATTCTGGTTTCCGTATTCCAAGGGAGTATATAGCCTTATGGAAGAAAAAGTAACCGCTGCAAACGTGGCTTATCAGTGGGAGTATTTGGAGAAAGAATGTTTTCCCACCGCCGGGCTTAAAGTAAAAGACATTCTTGGGGGTAAATGGTCTGGGATACCAAAGTATCTTGATTTCCAAGACATTGTAGTATTGATAAAACCATGATTTATTTCTCTATTAATTCACTCCAAAAGGCTTGTTCTATAGACTTTGTATTTCCTGTGGCAAAGTTAAAATAATTACCTCTGCCTCTTTTGGCAAGCTCAATCAACTCCTTTTCTTGTCCTTTCGTTTTTTTCTGTGAACAGAAAATGCTAAATGTAATCCCATAGCCCGCTATTTGGGAAACGGTAGGATACCTTCCCGGTACATCAAAATTAGCATCTGAAACCAAAACTATCCGGTTATTTCCTCCGGGAATCTTGTTGTTATTAGAAACAGCTATGGCCTTACTAAGAGCTGCTTTAATGTTTGTTCCGCCCTTGTAATAAAACGCATCAAATATTTCGGCGATTCTTGTCTTGGTTGTTTTGTCTACCGACCAATTTTCTGCGACTATTTCTGCTTTATTGGAAAACGTAATGATTGAAATACGGTCTTTTGAAGGTAGATACTTCAAAATATTATTAAAGGCAATACCCATGCGCGAGATGCTTGTCTGCATAGAACCGGAAATATCTAATACCAACACCAAATGTACGTCACTTGTCCGGTGAATATATGCTATTGTATCTTGAAAAGAATTTAAGTTAGTTAGCTCTATGGGTAATGTCGAGCTACCCTCTGTAACTTCTTGTTCCACCTTAGGAGGAGGAACAGGAATTTTATAAAGCCCTTCTTTGGCCCCTACCCATATTCCTCCTTTCATATCCTGAATCGTTACATAAGCTTCACTTACATTTAAGTCAGAATTAAGGTCATTAAAATAGTGCCAATACCCAAACACATCTGCCCAAGCATAAACCCCTCCGAGGGTAGCACCCCAAAAACGCCCGTTATCGTCTCCGAATACATCATTAAATCGGTATCTGCGGCTACTATCTGCCCCAATTTGCCGGGTTTCATAAAATACAAGGTCTTTTTTTCCTTGGTTGTGTGAAAGCATCATTTCCTCTACCACATTTACCGAAATCCCCCAAATCTGTTTTTTCCCATACTTCGGGACAGAAATACAAGACGTACCAAACAATTGATATAAGCCTTCATTTGTGGCAGCTTTAACCACTCCATTTTGTTTGACTACATCAACTACCTCAAGGTTGCTTAACTCCGGGATAGCACTATTTTTCCATTCTCCGGCAACTTCCTTGTGGAGCACAAGCCCCTCGTTAGCACCCACCCAAATATTGCTTTTATTTTCTATTAAAAGCGTATTAATCTTAACATGAGGTCTTTTAAAAGCCGTCAGCGTATAGGTTTTTTTTGACTTTGTTGTACGGTCATATTCAATTAGTTTGCGGTTTGCCGTAGCAATCCAAAACGTCCCCTTGTTAGGGTCAATCGCAATGGCATGAATGGAGTCCCCTATTTTATGATAATCCCATACCTTTTTGGTATCATCCCAACCACAAAGATAACCCTCTCTACCTGTCCAAATAATATTATCCTGAGATACTGCTATGCAAGGAACACGTGTGGTAAGCGTATCTTCCATGGGAACGCGAACAAATTGTATTGCTTTCCACCAAGGTAGCTTAGGTTGAGAAAAAGCCAGAACCGAAAGCCCCATTACCATGAAAAACAGGCAAAATCGTATTGATTTCATGTAATTATTATTTCTTATTCGGTTCAAAAACTGAAAAATATATTTCTTCTGCATGTACTTTTCTACGTACCTGCAAATACAATGCAAATAAGTTAAATTTATAGCAATAACCCAAAATTTAATGAATATTATTAGCGTAAACGTACTAAAAGTTATTAAGAAGCCAACTCGTCTCCATCATATTGAGCCAAAGTAACCCATCACACACAGCGTCCTTCCATTTTTGTATCGGACAAAAATATAATTAACTGTCTTTTTTATTGCTCTTTGATTCCTAATAAGTACTGGTTTGAAATTAGTTTATGATATTATTTTTAGTTAAAAAACTGATAAGCAATTATTTATGAAGACTAAGAACTTATCATTAAAAACTAAGAACTACTTAGGATTACGATTCTGTCTTTATTTCCCCTCTTTGTTTCCGTGAAAAATCTTTTTTTGTTTCTATCTATGTATTTTGTACAATAGGATTACAGTAAAGCCCATGATTCTGTTAAGATAATATAAGGTTTAAGGAATAAATTAGTTTTTGTTTGGGATATGTTTCCATAGAGACAAGTCATCTTCCCGCAAAAAAACACTATATTTGCAGCCGAAAAATTCAATTATTACAATAGCCATTTAAAAATATGATTAACCTTGTACTTTTTGGTCCTCCGGGTGCAGGTAAAGGTACCCAATCAGAGTTTATTATCAGAGACTATAGGCTCATTCATCTTTCCACCGGCAATATTCTAAGGGCAGAAGTAGAAGCCGGTACGGAACTCGGAAAATACGCAAAGCAAATCATGGACGAAGGAAAACTTGTCCCTGATGAGGTGGTAATAAAGATGATTAGTAATAAGATTGATGCTACTCCGGAAGCACAAGGATTTATTTTTGACGGATTTCCAAGAACTATCCCCCAAGCGGAGGCATTAGACACATTACTCCTTAATAAAGGTACGGCAATTGCTTGTATGATTAGCCTAAATGTACCCGAAGATGAGTTGGTTAGCAGAGTTGTAAAGAGAGGAGAAGTTTCTAACAGACCCGATGACAACGCAGAAACGGTTAGAAAAAGATTGGAAGAGTATCAACAAAGAACACTGCCAGTAGCTTCTTTTTATCAATCACAAGAGAAGCTCTTTGAGATTGATGGGGTAGGAAGCCTTGAAGATATTTATGGCAGAATTACTGCAATATTAAATCATTATATATAATTTTTTTGTTTTTGTAATCATAAAAAATGGCTATTTCTCCTTTTGTTGATTATGTGAAGATATATTTCCGAAGCGGGAACGGCGGAAATGGAAAGGTCTCTTGGAGGCGAGAAAAGTATGTTCCTAAAGGGGGTCCGGACGGGGGAGACGGAGGAGATGGAGGAAGCATCTATCTGAAAGGAAATACCCAATATTGGACGCTTTTAGACCTAAAGTATAGAAAATTTATCAATGCTGAAAATGGGGCTTCGGGACAAGGCGCGAACAAAAAGGGGAAAACAGGGGAAAATATTGTATTAGATGTACCGCTCGGAACAGTAGCAATAGATGATGAAACCGGAGATATTATTGGAGAAGTAACGGAGCATGGACAAATGCTAATGCTTTGCAAGGGCGGGCGTGGCGGGAAAGGAAATTCCTTTTTCAAAAGTGCTACACATCAGGCTCCTGAATATGCACAAACCGGAGAGCAGGGAATAGAAAGAGCAGTAGTGTTGGAATTGAAAGTACTTGCAGATGTGGGGCTTGTAGGTTTCCCCAATGCCGGAAAATCTACCCTACTCTCTGTCATAAGTGAAGCAAAACCTAAAATTGCTGACTATCCGTTTACTACCCTTGTCCCCAATCTTGGGATTGTAAGGTATAAAGACTTTAAATCTTTTGTCATGGCAGATATACCCGGCATTATCGAAGGGGCGCATGAAGGCAGAGGATTAGGGATTCAGTTTCTTCGACATATCGAAAGAAATAGTGTACTACTTTTTATGATTGCTGCAGATAGTGAGAACCCCAAAAAGGAATATCAAATCCTGCTCCATGAACTCTCACAATTTAACCCGGAATTAATGGACAAGCCTAAAATTTTGGCGATTACAAAGTGCGATTTAATCCCGCAGGAAGATCAGAAGAAAATCCTGAAATCATTACAAAAAATAGAAATAGAAAAGGTCTTTATTTCTGCCATTACCCAAATTGGAATAGATAACCTTAAAGAGGTACTTTGGGCTAAAATCAATTCCGATTAGTTTTTTTCTCAAGGAACAGAAATGCCCATACGAGACGAAAGGATTTTTGCCCACATTGCGCTATTTATCGTAGCCTTTATTTATGGGATTAATTACTTTATCAGTAAAGTAATATTTCAATACAT
>CAUJFT010000077.1 GCA_963169475.1 Bacteroidota bacterium
GGCTATTCCGATTTAGAAAATCAAAATAACTCAATCCTTCATCGGATAATACTCCCTCTACTCCTGATTTTTCGATAAGTTGTCCTATACGTTTATCGGCTTCTTTATCACCATACTCTATCATTATTTTTCTTAAAAAAAAGATAGCCTCCCCGTTTTTTTCAAATCTTTCTGCAATATAAGCCATCCGAAAAAGAACCTCCTTAGTGTAATAATGGCTATTGACAAGGCTATCATAAATCTCACCCGCCTCCTCGTAGATACCTTTAGTATATAACCAATCTGCCCGTTTTAGTTGTGCCTCAATATCCGAACTATATCCCCTCAGAAAGAAAAATAAAAAAAATATAAAAAAAAGCTGCCTCATATTTTGTAAATCTGTAAAAAAGCAATACCTTTGCAGACGTTTTTGAAAAAAGTATTCTCCAAAGAACAAAGTTACGCTTTTTTTTCTAAACACAAAAGATTGACTTCGTAGCTCAGCAGGTAGAGCATCTCACTTTTAATGAGGGGGTCCAGGGTTCGAATCCCTGCGAAGTCACGGCGACTTTAAATACGCTTTTGCCCAGGTGGTGAAATTGGTAGACATACCATCTTGAGGGGGTGGCGCTCGCAAGGGCATGCTGGTTCGAGTCCAGTCCTGGGCACTCTCTTACTTAGGTACTTTGGCTATTTATAGTAAAAGTCCGACTTCGTAGCTCAGCAGGTAGAGCATCTCACTTTTAATGAGGGGGTCCAGGGTTCGAATCCCTGCGAAGTCACAAAGACACTCTCCAATTTCGAAATAACTGTCTCCGTAAAGGCAGTTATTTTTTTTGAAATAAACGAATAGTAGCGATGATGAACCGAGATTTTGTATAATTTGGGCGGGAAAGAGTATTTTTGTAGAAATTACGATAAATTATGAAAAAATAAGAAGTTTCAGCACTTGACGCTCCTAAGCGTGTACGAAACAAGATATGGCTAACAAATGGATTCATGTCCTTTTGCCGATAGTAGAAAAAAGTCTTAGAGTCTTATTATGCTACTCGTAAAGAAGATTTCTTGTTAGAGCAAATAGATAAAGCCTATCCATACTTAGCCGATTGTACGGTCAGAACTATTCAACGGGATTCTTATGCACAAGAAGTTTTTTTATGATGAAAAAAAGCCCATACGATAAAAAAAATGATAACCAATCTTTTAGCTTTCGTCATATTTTTAAGCCTTACACAATTTTAGACGTTCTCAAAGACTCTATCCCAAAAAAACGCCTCATGTGTACAATGTAATCTTTCTTTATTCATAAATCTCTAATATTTTTTGTAGCTTTGCTCCGTAATAACGGATATCGGCTTCTCAATATGCCTTACTGTTGTTGTTTCTAACCATACCGATTAAATGCAAAAACCTGATGGAATACGCTATTTCTGATATTCACGGCTATTATACTACATTTAGGTATCTGATAGAAGAAAGAATAAAACTTCAAAAAGAAGATACGCTTTACCTTTTGGGCGACTATATAGACAGAGGTACCGACAGCAAGGGGGTTCTTGATTATATTTTGGCATTACAAGAGAAAGGATTTCAGGTAAGAACACTCATGGGAAATCATGAATTATTGCTTCTGGAATCCTTGAATGACGCAGATACTTATTCTTTATGGCTGCAAAACGGAGGGACTGAAACACTGTATTCGTTTGGTATCCGGTCGGCAAATCAGTTACCAGCAGAGTATAATGTGTTTCTCAACTCGTTGGAGTATTATTTTGAAACGGATAAATACTTCCTTGTCCATGCGGGTTTTGATTTCTCTACTCCTGATTTTCTCACAAATAAAGAGGCTATGCTGTGGATAAGAAGGTGGCATCATACCATAGATAGGGA
The DNA here is from genome assembly GCA_963169475.1 of Bacteroidota bacterium. Classification (GTDB taxonomy): domain Bacteria; phylum Bacteroidota; class Bacteroidia; order J057; family J057; genus JAAFHL01. Next base: position 1,870 of record CAUJFT010000077.1, read on the forward strand.
CCGGTTAAAGGGGAAAACCATTGTACATGGGCATACCCCTACGCCTCTTGTCGAGATTCAGAATATGTTAGACGAAAACCTATATCCCGTCATTAATATTGATGGGGGGTGCTTCGTGAAGAAAGAAGGATACGGTAATCTCTGCGCCCTCAATCTGACAACAAGAGAGCTTATCTGGCAAAAAAGGCTTCCTACCACCTAAATAGAGAGAGTGTTTTTGAGGGAGCGAAAATAACTGCCATCAAGGATATTTTTAAACCTTCAAGAGAACTCACGTACTATCCCATACTTTCGTTGCGGAATAGCTCATAGGCAAATATTCCTGCCGCAACCCCAACATTCAAGGACTCTGCCATTCCCCTCCCTTCAATCCGAATACGGCGTACATGAGGCAAATCCTTTATTTCTTCCGAAATCCCATTTGCTTCATTCCCTAAAATAATCCATTCTTTTCCAGAAAAAATAGCGGAAGCCAGATTTTCTCCAGACATATCAGCCGCAACTAATGGTAGTTCGGGATTCAAGATTTCTGGTATCAGGCTTCTAACGTAGTTTATTTTTACCCTGAAAATAGCCCCCATTGAACTTCTTAGCGTTTTGGGATTTAGAATATCTGCTGTACCCTCTATACAAATCGCAGACCGAATACCGAACCAATCCGCAATCCTCAAAATCGTTCCTACATTACCAGGGTCTTGTATATTATCAAGGATAAATCCGGGACCTTGCCCAATAAGACACGAGGGAAACCCAGCTTCAAACTGCCCAAAGTACGGTTGATTTGAAGGGTAGTTCACAACGGCAAGAATACCCTCCGGATTCACTTGTGCAGAAAAAGTACGAAAAACAGATGACTCACAGTGATAAACAGGAATTGAGTCCGAAAAGAAATCCCAATTATTTATAATGTTTATTTTTCCATCTTCTATCAGCACACCCTCTACCTCCCAACCGGAAAGAAGTGCTTCCTTTACCATTTTTATCCCCTCTACAATAAACATCTTATACTCCTGCCTATATTTTTTATGAAGCAGTGTACTATATCTTTTCTGTTTGATTTTAGAGAGAGGATTCATTGAGAAAAAATGGCAGTAGCAAAAATAATCTCAACCACACTGGCAGCACTGAAATAGCACGTGCTGTTAGTGCGCTTAGTTCTGTAAAAAAAAATCCGAACTAAGCCAAAACCTCAAAATGAAATACCTCTGTAACCGTATTGGCTAACAGTTTGCGACTGGCTTCCCGCACTTTGGCTTCGGCTTCCTCTTGTGTGGCAGCCTCGATTTCAAGCTCGACCCTTCTTCCTACTCTTACATTTTCTACGTTACCGAACCCCAAATTCCTTAGTCCGTTTTGAGTGGCTTTACCCTGTGGGTCCAGTATCTCGGGGCGGGGCATGATATGAACAATGGCTTTAAACTGCATATACTTTATGAATTTTTTGGCAAAATTACGAATAATGCTTAATCATACAAATCTTTGAGTAATTGTTCTGAACGGGTATATTCTACGACCGTTTTACCGGTAAGGTGCAAGGCTCTTGCTGGGTACTTTTTCAGTAGCGTATGCTCGTGCGTAACCATAAGAATCGCCGTACCGGATAAATTAATCTTAAAAAGCAGTTCCATGATTGTATCTGTCATTTCGGGGTCAAGATTACCCGTAGGCTCATCGGCAATGAGGAGTAGGGGGTCATTAATCATTGCCCGTGCGATGACCACTCTCTGCTGCTCTCCTCCTGAAAGTTGGTGTGGCAGCATTTTTTCCTTATTCACCAAGCCCACCTTATGAAGCACTTCGGCTACTCTTGTCTGAATCTTGGATTCATTATTCCACCCAGATGCCCGTAAGCAAAATGCAATATTTTGATAAACATTCCTATCCGGCAAAAGCTGAAAATCTTGAAAAACAATCCCCAATTTTCTCCTTAAAAAGGGAATTTGTGCTTGGGTTACTGCATTTAAGTCAAAATCTCCAAAAATAATTTTTCCGGTATCCGGCTTTTGGTCTCCGTAAATTAGTTTCAGAAGCGTACTTTTCCCTGAGCCTGTTTTTCCGATAATATATAAAAACTCTCCAAGATGCACTTTAAAATTGACCTTTTCTAAGACAATCCCGCTATGATAACTTTTTGCTACTTGTTCAAAGGTTAAGATTCTTTTGGTTTGCATTTGTCTTGATATATTAATTTTTTAATAGTTCTGGTATAGGCTGTCCGGTCGCTGCATTAGGGAGAGGAATATTAAGGATAAAAGATAGAGTGGGTGCTATATCTGTAATTCGGCGATATTCCGTAAGTGTACCTATAGGAGTTTTCCAACCATACCAAAGCATAGGTACATGCGTATCATAATTGAAGAATGAGCCATGAGTAGTGCCTGTACTTCCATATTCCAGCCAGCCGGGCGCCCATTTTATGCTTAAATCCCCAGAACGTCCGGGTAAAAATCCGTTCTTGATTTTCTGATTGGCTTGCTCGCTAAAATCATGATTTACAATATCACTCGCTTTCATTGCTCCGATTACTCCTTCTTGTGTCATTAAAAAATCAATCGCTTTGCGAACGACTACCTCTGGGTCAAGGGAGTACGAACGGATTTTGTCGTGATTAAAATATACTTGGTCATTAGCCACAGTAATAATTATAGAATCTCCATAAGTGGGTTTTAGGAAGCGAGATAAACGATTTTGTAAGGAGTCAGACCTATAGTTTCCCGTAGGTATTCGGTTGTCTTTCATAAAAGTAGTATTATATGCTCCTCCGTGGTCAGCCGTCAAAAATACAAGATACTCCTTTTCTCCCACTTGCTTATCCAAGTAGCTCAGAAAATCAGCTAAGTCATGGTCTAAGCGAAGGTAGGTGTCTTCTGTCTCTATGGCATGTGTACCAAATTGATGCCCTACATAATCAGTAGAGGAGAAGCTGACAGCAAGCAAGTCCGGAAACTCATCTTTTCCAAGCTGTTCGCCTTCAATCGCAGCTTTCGCAAACTCACAAGTTAGGGTATTACCTAAGGGTGTTGCTGCCAAGAGACCGACTCCCGTTACCGCTGAAATTGCTGGTAAATCATGTGGAAAAACAGGCTTTGTCTCTGTCCGGAATAACCGCTCATAGGCGGTCTCATCGGGTGTACTTTCTGTATATTCAGAAATAGGTAGTAATGTTTCCCACGGTTTCTCAAGGTATTTCTGCGCTTTTCCCTTGGCATTAAAATCCTTTACCCATTGAGGTAACTCCTTCATATAATAGGTACTTGTCATCCAATTTCCACTACTTTTTCCGTCAAACCAATACGCTCCATTTGGATTATGCCCGGCAGGGAGAATTGCTCCCCTATCTTTAATTGCGATACCAATTACCTTAGACCGCTCCGGATAGGCAATCTTTAGCTCATCTGAAATATTAGAAGCCATCAGCCGTTTGGGGGAGAACGCCCCAGAAAGCACATTCCCTCCAACCGCCGAAACACTTAAATCTTCCGCACAATACACCTCCTTTTTTTCTTCTCTGGAGTACCAATCGTTAGCAATAATACCATGATAAGCCGGAGTTGTACCAGAATATACGGACGCATGGCCCGGACCTGTAAAAGTAGGGACATAATTGTAATGAGCATTCTCACAATTTAGCCCACCTTTCACCATTCGCTTAAATCCACCCTCCTGATACTTGTTCCAATATCGACGCAAATAATCATACCGCATTTGGTCCACGACAATGCCTACTACTAACTTAGGAGACTTGACAGGACGTGTAGTCGGCGTAAACGATTGGGAAAACAAAGAAAGGGATAACATAAGACCCAAGACAACACTTGTAATTTGTTTCATACCAAAGCATTTTATACTATCCGCAAAATACGGGCTTTTTTCCGGATTCCGGAAATATTTGTGAATTATTTACCTACTCTACAGAAATGCCAAGCAAAATACTCACAGTTAATCAGAACTTAACCACTATTTTGCATTCCCTAAGCAACCCCCAAGTATGAATCTCCAAAAGTTTTGTAAATTGCAGCCTTTTTAGGAGAGTACGACTAATTTTATACTATCTATCAATTGGTTTGCAAAAAAAATATGGATAAAATACTTGATAATCAAGAGAATCAATCCTACGAGTCTTACAAATCACTTTTATCTTGATAGGATTTTGATTAGCCCCAAAAATGGGTAAAAGTATAGTCATCTTTTGTCAGAGGCTTATGTTTTGCTCATTTTTTTCACCTATCACTTTTATTTTATGCAGAATAAATCCCACTTTTGGTACCTTTGGGTTATTATCCTTGTGGCAGCAGGCTGCGCCATTCAGACTTCTCCAACGGGAGGACCTCCAGACAAAAAGCCTCCAGAGATTATAAGAGTAAAGCCGCTGAACCAAACCCTTAATTTTGAGGAAAAAAAAATCATTATTTACGCCGATAGCTATCTCAAACCGCTTTCTTATGGTAAGGAAGTATTTGTTTCCCCTATCCTTTCAAAGCCCCCAAAGATTTCTGTTTTTGATAGAAGGGTGGAAATACAATTTCAAGAAAAGCTCAACGATAGCACTACCTATGTCATTACCTTAACAGACCTGACAGACCATTTTTCCGGACAAAAAATCAGCTCACAATTTACCTATGCGTTTAGTACAGGTAATATTTTGGATAGCATGAGTATTATAGGAAGCGTAACAGACGGGGTAACGGGATTAGCAGAAAAGGATATGAGTGTGCTTTTATTTGAGGTGGATAGTATAAAAGGATATGATTTTCTGGGAAAACGCCCGGATTACCTTGCCCGCACAGATGCAAACGGACAATTTACTCTTTCTTACCTAAAAAAGAAAAATTATCGAATTTTTGCGGTGAAGGACGGAGACCAATCCAATACTTTTAATCAAAAAAACGAGAAACCAGCTATAGACACTATCCCGATGGTAGTATTTCCGGACACAGGGAAAATCGCCCCTATTCATCATCTTATTGCTTTTACGGAAGATAATTCTCCCCCTCTATTGAAAGGATACGAATGGACAGGCAAAGATGGACTTTTGGTAGAACTTAGCGAAACGCCACTAATGGATAGCCTCCGGATTTTTATGACTGACACCTTGAAGAAAACCAAAACGCAAGCAACTTCCTTTGTATATTTACCCAGAGATAAAAAAATATTTATTCAAGCCCCGCGCCTAAGACCGGAATATAGCTTCCTAATTCTTGAAAATATGAGCGACAGCCTCGGAAATAAAGCGGATACAGCACTTTTGGTTATTCCCAAAACTCCATTTGTCCTGAAAGAAAAACCCTTGGTTCAAAAACCCGTTTTTTCCTTTGAAAACAATCTGTATATATGGTATTTTCCGGAAACTTTCGTAGATACTACATTAGCGATGATTTTTGTAACAGACTCTGCCGGAACAAAAATAAACGAAAAGAGTATTTCGCTAACTATAAATGGACTCAAAGGAACACTTGAATTTCCTCAACAAGAAAAGCTACCCGCCAAATTAATGCTCAAAATGGACGGAACGCTTTTTGGTATGAAAGACACCGTATTCTCATTTCCTGTCCCCAAGCCGGATACAGCTCAATACGGAATCTTGAATGGTACCATAAAAACAGAAGGATATGAAGGGAAAATAGTGGTTGTGTTGAATACTGGCGGCGGAGGAGGAGGCAAGTCTAAGGACGCAACTCCTACAACGGGAAGTACCTATATTTTGTATGATAGAAGTATATCCTTAAAAAATATGTTACCCGGTACTTATACTGTTAAGGTTATTTTTGACAAAGATGGAAATGGTTGTTGGACACCCGGATTATTAAAAACAGGGAGGCTTCCTGAAAAAATCATCACCGTCAAAGAAACCCTCAATATCCGTGCAAATTGGGAGTTGGATAAACAAGAAATCCTTGCTCCTTACCCCAAAGCCGGAACTTCCGCAAAAGGAGGAACAGATAAAACAAACCCAAAGGAAACCAAAGAAGGAAAAGAGGGTAAGAAATAAAAACCAAGGAAAAATAGAGTATTCCTTTATGCTTGAGAATACCCTAATTATCCATTCTCCCCGATGAGGTTGCTGCTATATCCAATAAAAATTTTGTACTACTTAAATTATTTTTTAGCTACACTTAATCAACAGAAAACTTTTGTTTTTAAAAATTAGTTTAATCTTTGGGTAGAAAAAATCTCTTTAATGGTTTGGAATATTGTATCGTTTCGTTACAGATTCCGCCAAATAAATTGTATCTTCGCCCCCGGTTCCTTTGGACGTAGGATTTCTTACTATTTACATAAATTATACAAAGACTTATGGTGTTCGATTTAGCAATGATTCAGAAATACTATACTGCACTTCCTTCTAAAATAGAAGCTGCACGTAGGGCGACGGGCAAACCGCTGACGCTTGCCGAAAAGATTCTTTATACGCATTTATACGGTACTGATGCAACCCAAACTTATGTAAGAGGCAAAGACTATGTGGATTTTGCCCCTGACCGCGTAGCGATGCAAGATGCTACTGCACA
>CAUJFT010000078.1 GCA_963169475.1 Bacteroidota bacterium
GCTTTATATAAGGAATGAAGAGAGTAATATGGTTCTTCTGAAGATTAATAGATAAATTTGTTATAGGTTTTGATTTGCTTAAATTATGAATTTAGAAAATCTTTATTGCTACTTTAATACTGCACGAACAACGCAACAAACCTAAATAATTAAAATGTAATATCCTACATCTTTTTTGAAAAAATAAATATAATTACATAAATATGTAGCAAGAGGGTATGTCGATGCTTTGCTGCTACCTATAGCGATTAGGACTAAAGCTAAATATACTATAGTTGAAATAAAAATATCAAGATAAATATTTTATTTAAGTGGTATTTAATCCCCATAACTCCTTTTTCTGATTATAGTATCTATTATTGTTGGTGGTCTAATACAATCTTTCCGGTCTGATTTGTATTTTTTATTATTTTCATTCCGGTTTCTGCTTCGGATAAAGGGAGGGTGTTTTCTACTATAGGAATGATACGAAATTTATTTACAAAATGTACCATTTCTTGGAAGTCAGACTGAGTACCCATTGTGGAGCCAAGTATAGAGAGCTGTTTCCAGAATATCTTCTGGGGACTAAGCGCGGGGATTGTGCCGATTGTACCTCCGTAAATGGAAATTCTGCCTCCATAAGCAGCAAGGTTTAGCAGTTCTACAAACCCCTCTCCTCCGGCAGAGTCTAATATCACATCAAATTCGCCAGAAGACTTTTTTAGCTTTTCAGCCCAATCCGGTTCTTTATAAGAAACGCCTCCTTTTGCTCCAAGTTCGCAGGCTTTGGTGATTTTTTCTTGACTGCTGGAGGTAACCCATACTTCTGCGCCTACAGCAATGGCAAATTGTAAAGCGGTTAGGGCTACTCCACCCCCAACTCCAGTGATTAACAGTTTTTCTCCTGATAGGAGTGCGGCTCTTGTGAATAATGCTCTGTATGCAGTAACACCAGCAAGAGGAAGTGCGGCAGCTTGTATATGTGTTAGGTGTGGAGGCTTGGGATATACATACGCTGCCGGAACGGAAACATATTCTGCAAAGGTTCCATTATCGGGCATTCCCAGAATCTTGAAGGTCTTTGGGGATTGTGCTTTTTCATTTTCTCCCCAGAAAAACCCCGGATTAATAATCACCGCTTTCCCCTTTAATATAGGCGCAACAGATTCTCCGATTTGGGTAATCAGTCCAGAACCATCGGAACCCGGTATTACAGGATAGCGAAGCCCTGCATATTGTCCTTGTTGAATCCAGTAATCTCTTCGATTAAAAGCGGAAGCATGGAGTTGTATTAGCACTTCGTCCGGTTTATATATAGGAATATTTGTTTCCTTGAATAGGAGCGGTTCGTTCTTTCCGTAGAGGATATTTGCAAGCATTTTGTTTTTCATTTTTTGGTATGATTTTAGGGCTTATATCCGGATTCTTTCCAGAGGGTTTCATAATCCTTGGTTTCTGATAATTGAGAGATAGTAACTTCTGAATGTTTTTTGAGATAAGATTTTACTACTTTCCAACCAAAATATTGTGCAAGGCGCGGGGCCGATTCTCGTGCAAGTTCAGTGGTAAATGGTTTTTCTATTAAGTAAGGCTGATGCTCTGCAAAGTTTTTGGAGTATAATTTAGGTACAATTTCTTTGTAAATGTTTTTTTCGTAATAATTTGCCCAACCCATTTGCTTATCTGAGTAAAAAAACTTCATGGAGTCTGGCTCGTTAGGAAGGAGCGCGTCCATAATACATTGCCGGATACCCAATCTAATGGCTTTGTCTAAAAGTGTAGGGTTAGTGCGGAGGTCAATTGCGGGAATAATATCATCTGCAATTTGCCCGGCTACTCCTACGGGCATGAATCGAGGGTGAAAGCGTTTTCTTATAAATAGGGGTAAATCAGGGGAGTAAAAACTAAAGGATTCTCCCATCCAATAATGTAATCCCATTCCAAAGTATTTTCCGGATATAGAGGGGAAATTTTGGTCTATTTCGGGAATCATTCCGGGAGGAGAGTACCCATTTACAAAGGTGCGAACTTTGGGAACAGTTGCTTCTGGAAAGTGCTTTAACACTCTTTTAAAAATGGGTAAGAGTGTTTGTTGAAAGGGATAATCCGGACTAAAACGTAAATGTATGCTATCCAATAGCTTCATCATATTAGTGTCAGCAAGAAACCTGCCGTAATGAGTGGCAAGCACCGTGTCCTGAAACCCGGTGCTTATGGAGGGGTCTGTAGTGATTTTTTCATAAAATGGAGATAGTTCTAACCAAAACGCTCTATCGGGAGAGAGATATTTCCTATATATTTCTATGGTATCGGGTTTTGGAGTTTGGTAATATGCTTTTGCCGCTTGATAAAGGGCCTCATCTGTTCGTGAGAAGTCAAGCGTAAGGGCTATCTCTTCTATGTCTGCATCTGGATTTGAGGAGCAGCCCTGAAAACTTAGTATCAGGCTTGTGAGTATCAATATAATGTATAGCTCTTTGTGATTTTTTTTTGGTTTATGTATCATTGATTGCGAAATGGTTTTTTAATGTCTTAATTCTGAATAGGAATATTTTTTGCAAATTTACAATTTAATTAATATTGGTAACGGATAAGTAGTTCTTAGTTTTTAATGACAAGTTCTTAGTCTTTTCAAATAGTTGCTTATCAGTTTTTTAACTAAAAATAATATCATAAACTAATTTCAAACCAGTACTTAAAAAGATTTAAATTATATAATAGATAAATAGCAGATGAGAATGAAAATTTTTGATAAATAGAGAGAGGGGTAATCCTCTTGATGAGAGGAGATTTCTATTTTTGCCCTTGTTGATGAGAGGGTCCGAAAAAAGGCAGAAATTAATATTAAGTATCCTTCTAATATTTTTGTTTTTCAAGTAGGATTTATATCTTTGAATAAAATTTTTAAAAACAAGGTAAAAAAATGGATAGTAATTTATCAATAGGGACTCGAGTAAAACACCCCGTTTACGGAAATGGTATTATTTTGGATAATGCTATGGAGAAAGCATATTGTATTGTATTTAAAAATCATGGCGAAAAGTTTATCGAAAAGGGGTATGAAGAATTAGAGATTATTGAGCTTGCTCCTACGGCAGATAACCGGATTTCGGTTGCTGATTTTGAGAAGGTTTTGCTTAAAACGCTTCGTAAGTGGTCTGATGTAACCGAATTAGTAAAGATTGGGGATAAATGGAAGGGGGGAACAATGATTTTTCAGCCTTCTAATAAGGAACTTAAACCGAAGGAGTTGCCAATGGAGACGTTTTTTCACAAAATAATTATGATACGAGATAGACTAAGAGTGCTTGAGCAACAGATTAATAGCCACAAGGGACTTTCTCCGGAAGATAAGATAAATTTTCAACAGTATATTACGAGAAGTTATGGCTCTCTGACCACCTTCAATGTTCTCTTCAAAAATCAGGAAGAGGGCTTTAAGGGAGAGGGCAGTAAAGATTAGGCGGTTTAGGAGAATCATAATGCTTTTATGATGATACACTACGAGAAGAAGCAGAGAAGCGCGTGTTTTTAGAATAAGTACTCAAAGAATAAACCTGTATTGAGGATAATATCTGGATTTAAGGATAGTTCCGTATTCGATTTCCATCTTTGCCCGTCTAACAAGTCATCTTGCAGATAGATGAGTTGGGATTCTATGCCAGCGGCTGTTTTTTCTCCTATTTTGTAACGTAAGCCAACGCCTCCATTGAGTAGTATATGATTTGTTTTGTCAAATTCTGCAAAGGATTCATATTTTTTGTCTCTCATTTCAGAGAGTGCCTTTTTAATCTCAGAAGGGTTATTGGACATGATAGTTTGATAGGGGTAGATATTTCCGGAAGCATCTAAGGCATCTGTTTTTGTTGCGTATTTTAAGAAGCCCGTATTTCCGGTAATATAGACGCTAAATGGTCTGTCGTATTTGGGGGATAGCATTTGAATGAGATTTAATTTAAGCCCAACGTCCAAATGTATGATGTTCGTTTGGTAGTTTTGATACACAAATCCTACATTGAGGTAATTAACGCTAGGGTCAATCCCACCATTAAGGGCGTTATTGGGTTCAATGGCACCGGTTCTGTCTGTGTCGGCACCTCTGTATAGCCCGTAGCTAAGCCCTATTCTTCCAGCGAGCCATTTTTTTAGATGGCGTTGATAATATATTCCTCCCTGAACAAGGGGAGAATAGGTTACGTCTCCTAAAATGACACCACTTCCTACTTGTATTCCTACAGAGGAGGATTCAACTGCTCCTGATGTGCCGTAGTATTTGGAGGGTTGAGCAATGATTGCATTCAGCCCAATTATATAGAGGAAAGAGAAAAACAATCCCTTAAAAACTTGTTTCATAATTCTATTTCTGATATAAAACCACTAAAAATTTCATGCCAAAATTACTTTCATTTTTTTTATTGGCAAAGTTTTTTTGTATTAAGGAAAGATTGTGTTGCGTAAATAGCTTTTTAAACGTAAAAAAGCTGCGATATAGTGTATTTATACAACGAGAAAGCGGACTATAGAAACAAACAGATTAAACTAAAAATTTGTCAGTACTTAGAGGCATTAATCATTTTTATAAGGTTATTAAAATTGTATTGATTACTTGATTTCATAATAAAATACTATTTTATGAAAAAATATTTGGTAAAATCAAACATTGTATTTAGTATTGTGGAATGAAACGAAATCTTTTTTTGGTGGGTTTGTATTTTTGGGTATTTGGATTGGGAGTTTGGGGACAAAATTCAGCGATTACGCTTGTCATTCCGGCTTCAGGTTTACCGGATTATACCCCAATAGAGGGTTCTCTCTATGTTTCTGGTAGTTTTAATAATTGGCACCCCGGCCGAAGCGATAGCCGACTGATTCCTGATGGAAGCGGAAATTATTCTCTCATGATTGATAGCCTTACAAATGGGGCAACAATAGAATATAAATTTACACGTGGCAATTGGGACTACGTAGAGACACAAGCAAATGGAACATTTTTAAACAATAGAACATTTATCGTGAATAACGGTTCAACTCCTTCACATTCAATCGGAAATTGGGACGATATGAGCAACCCGTCAGTTCCTAACTCAGCAACGGGCAAGGTTAGAATATTAAATTCTGATTTTGCAATTCCTCAACTCAATAGAAAAAGAAGAATATGGGTTTATCTCCCGCCCGATTATGCTTTTTCCGGAAAACGCTATCCAGTAATTTATATGCAGGATGGGCAAAATATCTTTGATAACGCCACTTCCTTTTCCGGGGAATGGGGGCTTGACGAATCTATGGAGCAGCTCTTTACGGGAGGAAATCAGGGCGCAATCATTGTAGGGATAGATAATGGAGGGGCTACGCGCCTTGATGAATATTCGCCTTGGGTAAATACGCAGTATGGAGGAGGGGAAGGCGACGAATATGCGTCATTCATTGTCAATACCCTAAAACCTCATATTGACTCGATATTCAGGACAGAAACGGGGCGGGACTATACAGCAATCGGCGGTAGCTCTATGGGCGGGCTGATATCCCTCTATACAGGCATAGAATATCAAAATGTTTTTAGTAAAATATTGGTATTTTCTCCTTCTTTTTGGTTCTCTCAAGAGTGTTTTAATCATGCACAAACCAAGGGTAAGCAATATCCGATGCGAATCTATCTTATGTGTGGCACCCAAGAAGGGAATGGGAGTGTAGTAACTGATATGCAGCAGATGTATAACACTTTAATATCCTCCGGCTTTAATGCGCAAGAGTTAAATTTTGTAACTAAATCAGACGGGCAACATAGTGAATGGTTTTGGAAAAGAGAGTTCCCCGATGCTTATCAATGGCTTTTTAATACCCAAACTACAGCTGTCCAGTATTCTATAGATGAAGAACTCCCATTTATTCTTAGCCCAATTCCTTTCCACGATAGTCTTAATATTTTATGGAAAAGCCCAATTAAGGAGTTTGTACTGGCCTTGTATAATGACTCCGGTCAGAATGTATATTTTAATAATAAGGCTGGCTCCCAAGTGATTAACACAGAAAAATTACCCAAGGGTATTTATCTTCTCATTATTGAATATAACGGAATGGTATTTCGAAAGAAAGTATTAAAGGGCTGACGATGTTTCTCGTTTTGGCTTTGGGTGGGTATCTTTTAAATATCTCCCTCCTAATTATACAGCCCGAAGATTAGGGGTACATATTGATACTTGTTTTTTGCCCACTATGTTTGTTGGTAAAATATAATACACTAGCTCCACTGTCTTTATACACAAAATCTCCAATATTTATCTTTTGTGCAATGTTTTTATCTATGAGAATATAGCTGTTATTATTATCAACTACAATACGTGTTAGTGTGGGTTTGCCTCTTTCTGGTGTAGTAGCAATCACGGTATCATTAATGGTTGAGGAGATAAATTCCTCTTTACCTAAGCCCTTTAATTTGAGAACAAAGAGGAAAAACAAAACTGCGAAAAATAAAAAAATACCAATGATGATTTTTTGTATGTTATCCTTCATTTTTTTTCTTTATAAATTAGCCCGAATTACGGATTGAGAATAAGAAAAAAGAAATAGGTTTCTGATGGGTAGATTTGACCCAGACATAAGGTTAGCGTGTAAATCCTACTGTATTTCTCTTGCCTGAAGAAATTCAATCAACAGTCTAACGCCTATTCCTGTCCCATTTTTTCCTCTATACGAATCCGGGGTCTGGCTCCATGCAGCTCCGGCAATATCCAAGTGAATCCATGGATAATCTGTAAACTTTTGTAAGAACTTTCCGGCAGTAATTGCTCCTGCACCCGCCCCACCAATATTTTTTACGTCGGCAATATCACTTTTTATCATTTCACCATACTCGTCCCAAAGCGGAAACTCTATCACGCGTTCATATACCCTTTCTCCTGCCTCTCGGAGTTGTTTTTTTACGGGTTCTTCGGCGGTGGACATCATAGCAAGTCCTACTCCTCCGATAGCGACTACTGAAGCTCCCGTTAAAGTAGCAAGGTCAATGACAAGTTCAGGATTGTATTGCTTTGCATAAGCAAGTGCATCAGCAAGTATCATTCTCCCTTCGGCATCTGTGTTTAGTACCTCTACGGTAGAACCATTATACATTGTAATGACATCTCCGGGTACATACGCATTCTCTCCCGGGCGATTATCCGTAGCGGGGATTAACCCAATAACATATACGTTTAACTTCAAGGTAGCAACTCCACACAAAGCACCAATCACAGCCGCTGCCCCTGCCATATCACATTTCATAAAATCCATGCTATTGGGAGTCGGTTTAAGGCTAAGCCCTCCGGTATCAAAAACAACACCCTTACCTACAAGAATTATAGGTTGTTCATTTACCGGTTTTTCGGGTTTATACTCTAAGATACTAAAAGTAGGGGGGAGTTTACTTCCCATATTTACCGCAAGTAATCCTCCCATTTTCAGCGACTGAATTTTAGATTTATTCCAAATATCTACAGAAAATCCGTATTGATTTCCCAATTTTGCGGCACGGTTTGCGATTTCTTCTGCAGTAAGCGTAATCACTGGTTCATTTACAAGATTTCGGCTTTCTATGGTAGCGTTTGCAATGATTATTCCCTTTTCTACTGCTTGTTTATGATTTTTCTCTTTTGCCCAGATTTTTACCTCTGCGAGTGTGTTTGCAGTTTTATCTGATTTATAAGTCAAGAATTGGTAATTAGAGAGTATCGCACTTTCGGTGATAGAAAGCGTAAAAGATGGAGTTATCTGTTCGGGAAAAGCAATTTGAAGGCTTTTGAATTTGTATTCGTTGGCAGTAGCCACCGCTTTGGCAGTAGCTTTTCGTACCGTTTCTTGCGAGGGTTTTTCACCCAGCCCCAATACAAGGCATAAAAATGAACCGGCTGGAATTAGTGTTTTTGCGCCATTTGTCGCATAGTCCTCTTGAAATGAAAATCCCGAAAAATCGGTCCCAAGCCAATCATTTGCATCTTCAAGGTTTTCTTTGGTGAGAAAAACGGTAAGCAAGACATTCTCGTCTGCTTTGGGAAAGGTTTGTGTAAGTAAAAGATCCATGGGATAATTAATTTATGCTATATGTACTGAATATCAAGATAGATTCTATTATAGAATCAATAGGATTACTTCCAAAAAACGGCGTAAAGGTAACGGTTTTTCGGATAAAAAGATGTTTTTTTATTACTATAAATTTTCTTTTGTTGGCTTATAAATAGAGAGGAATGATGAATTATGAGTTTAGAATTTCACGCTTTTTTTCGTAATATCTTGATAATTATCAATTTGAAATTCGATATGTAATATTAAACATTATTGATTATCAAGTATTTATTTTTCGTTTTGTGCAAGTCCTAAGTTTTTAACTTTGTTACTCTCGATTATTTATGATTGATAAAGCAAGTATTATTTACCTTATAAGTAGTTCTTAGTTTTTAATGATAAATTCTTAGTATACACAAATAATTGTTTATCAGTTTTTTTAACTGAAAATAATATCATAAACTAATTTTAAACCAATACTTATCGCTTACCAAAAGAAACAATCCTTGTTCGCTCAACAAGACAGAAATTGATGTCTGTCTTGTTGAGCGAACACGAAGCCTCACCCCTGACAAACTCCTTCTCCTTTCTCTGCTCTACTGAAAGGGCAGAGAAAATACATCTAACGCGTGATGACCTTACGGGGAGGCGTTAGGGAACTTTCATTAACTGCTGGGCTTCTTTGAGGAGAGACGTTCGAGCGTTGGTACGGTTTACGGGTATAAAATTTCCTCTTCCGGCTTTGGCAAGTTGATTAAATTTATCCACACTAATTTTTGGGTCAGTAGCACTTCCAAAAAGCATGATAGATAGAAAAATATCGATTTTAGCATATTCAGTAGCCAACATTTGAAGATCGTTGGTAAGATTAATATACCCATCTGTAACGAGAATAATTCGATTATTTCCTCCTTTAACCTTATTTGTATTCATCTGAATATAGGCATAATCTAAGCCCATGCGAAGGTTAGATGTGCCATCAGAATGTAGTTTATCTAAGGACGCAAGAATTTTTTCCTTTTGGGTTGCGGGTGTAGGCTTAAGGACTACTTGAGCGTTTCCGGAGTAAGTAATTATTCCGATTTTATCTTCGGAGCGCATTTCAGAAACGATATACTTCATGGCATTTTTCATACTATCAAGCCTTCCGCCGGAGCGCATAGAGCCTGATACGTCGAGCAAGAAAATCAGGTTATTGATAGCATAGCCTTCGAGTGCGGACACTTTGGGGGTATCAACAGGTATAGGATTGGGTTGAGGGTTGGAGAGGGTCCCCTTATCCTCTTGTTTGGGGAGAGTAACTACTATTTTGGAAGACGTAGGCGGCAGGGAGTCGGCTTTTGCTATTGGTTCCGGTTTGGGCTTAGGGGGGAGCTTCTCCTCTGGTTGCTTAGGGGTGGGGGTTACTGCCGAAATAGGGGGGCTAACTACTGGCGCAATTGCATCATAAAAAGGGGGTTCAGTTTTCCCTTTGATACACAATAGTTTTTTGTCTGCAATAAACCGATTAAATGCAGGAACAATGTTGGCATTGATGTCCTTCACAAAGCCCCTATTATATTTTTCAAAAAATGCTATGGTATGTTTTTCTCCGTAGTGTGCAAAATATGCTGTATCAAAACCCTGCGTAAAAATTCTGAAATCTGCGGAGTTAGTTGCTAAAGTATCTGTTTTTCCGCGATTTCTGAGGGTTTCAAGCAGGCTATTCACTTCCCTAAGATGGCGATTCACGTCCACATACCCAGGGTCATATCCCAAATCCAGATACACTACATGAAGTTGGGAAAGAACTCGATTCATTTGAACAGTAAGGTAATTAATGTTTCTCCCTCTTTTTTTTACATAAAAATCATACCAAACATTTAAAAGAACAGAATGAAGGTCTTCATGCCGTACCAAGTAGGTTCTTGAGAGCGTGCCGAGTTTTTTTAGGTATTCAAATCCCTGATACATATTATCTTTCTGATAGGTTTTGGTAGAGAGATATTGAGTGAGAAGTTGTCCTTGTTTGCTGATGGCAATAGAAACCGCTTTGAGGGAATCCAACCGCTTGACGAGGTCATCACGCGAATCCTCCGGTAGGTTTAATTTGTTGTAGGTTGCTCTCCGATAAAATTCGTCAGAATGGGCGAAATTGAATGAAAAACTCAGATTGACATCTGCTTTTCCTTCATGGTATTCCAACATTTTTTCATTGATTTCAATAATTTTAATATATTCAGGATATAAAAGCCTATCTGTTTCGTTCAGATAATCTACCTGTTGATTCAGTGCATTGAGTACTCTGGTAATACTATCATGCTGTGCTTTACTCTCCGAAACGAAGAAAACACCAGATAGAAAGGCGATAAGAATAAAATAGTTGCTCTTCATTTTACCAAAATTTAATAGTTTATTACGAATAGTAAGGGAATTAGATACAAATTTTCTAGTTAATAGATTATTTTAAACGATGTTGTAGGTTCATGTACAAATTATAGTTAGGGAACAAGAGGAACATTTGTTTCTTTGCACGCTATGGCTCTTTACTCCTTATAGGATTTTTTCGATACTCTGCTTTTTGGGGAAACTCGACAAAATAGGAAGACCACTTTTTATGGTTAAGATATCTTTTATCCGGTTGATAGTAGTCCGTAGATAAAATTTGTGCCCCGCTATCAAACGCTGCTTGCTGGGTACTATAATCTCCTTTACGAGCTTGATAAGTATCGCTATCACATCGGGTACGAACCATATACCCCTCCTTTACCCAATGACGAATACTGTCCGCTTGTCGAATAGGGTCATTGGCGATAATAAAGGCACATTCCGGGCTTCGGGGAGGGGCGTATGTAAACATTACTCTTCCGGCAAGCGCAGGGTGTCCTTGGGCATAAATGGCTTCGCATCCGTCCGCAATAAAAAATATTTTTCCTTGTGCTTCTTCTAAAAAGGGAACTTTTCCTGCTTTTACCACTTCATTAAGATTGGGGTAACCTTGACGAAATTTATCTGGCGTAAAAACCTGCTTCAACCCTTCTCCAAAAACGGATTTTATCTCGGCGTCTAAGAAGTCTGCCGCCTCTACTGTAAATGGGATAGCCTTGGGAAGTATTTTCAAAGGAATATAATCCCCCAATGCTGAATTTTTTATCTCTACATTCACAAAAATGGGAGTATGTCCCTGATGTGCGTCAGACCACGCTTTGATGGCGGCTAATGCTTCTTTGAAGGTAGTATAATGGGAATTGTAGTCTATATCCGGAATATGAATCAATTTGAATCCGGGGTTTTGAAGTTCCGTATTTTGCGACTTTGCAGATTGAAATACTAACCAGTTTCCTTTTCTCTTGTAATAATGCCCGCCTTGGGGGTCATAATATATATCTAACTCTAACCCCCTAACCCGATAATTCTCTAATTGTTCCGGAATAGGGACGTGGCTGTAGTCCCATGACCTGGGGTCATACTGTTTGGGTATCAGAGGTCTAAAAAATATAACCCATCGAAATATTGGACGATACGTTTTTTTTCGATAACTATTGTGGCTGGCGATGATTTGAATATCATTGATTTTCATATCCCCTCCTTGTGCAGAAAGAATATTCAGTATCATACCCAAAACAAAAAAAACTAAAACATATCTTCTGAAATTACCCATGATATAATGAGGCTACATTTTGCAAAGTTAAGTATTTTGATTGACAATATCAAGCAATTTAGCCTTTTTTTGCAATTCTATTTGCAACTCGCTATATTTGTCCCGCAATTTTATTGTATGTGCCATAAATCTAAGATTTGTCATTATTCCCCAAATTTATGGCATTTTCCCCCTCACAAAAACTGTCATATAGTTAGTACAAACAGTTATGATATTAAGTACAATTAGTATAAAAAAACGAATAAGCTAAGAAAAAACTCATAAATTTGCGCCGCTTTCGGTTGGGGTCTGCTTAGATATACTCCTGATAGCTTTTATACATTGATAGTAAAATTATGTCCTTATCATCTAAAATTGAGTCCTTTGACCCCAATGATGTGGCAGTTGGGAATAATATTTTTGGTTTACCCTTTGAGCCGGAAGAGGCGCGGTTGATTATTATTCCTGTACCTTGGGAGGTAACGGTTTCCTACAAAACGGGAACTGGTGCTGCACCAGCGGCTATTCTTAATGCGTCGCGCCAAGTGGATTTGTTCGATAGCGAAATTAAAAATGCGTGGACACTTGGGGTTGCTATGCTTCCTATTCCGGAGGAGATTGCTGACAAGAGTCATCGCTTACGAAAAAAAGCAGAAGTGATTCTTCAAGCACTCACTGACGGAGCCGATATGAGTGAATTTGAGAACTTGTATGACGAAATTAATAGAGAAGGAGAGGTATTAAGGGAATATGTCTGCCAAACGGCATTATCGTGGATACAAAAGGGGAAGCGCGTAGCTTTGCTCGGAGGAGACCATAGTACTCCACTTGGACTGATGCAGGCAATGGGAGAGGCTTTTGGAGAATTTGGTATTTTGCAAATAGATGCTCATTGTGATTTAAGAGATGCCTATGAAGGCTTTGTCTTTTCTCATGCCTCTATTACTTTTAACGCACTTAAAATTCCCCAAATTACTAAAGTCATACAAG
>CAUJFT010000079.1 GCA_963169475.1 Bacteroidota bacterium
TTTCGTCAAGTGCTTTATCTTTTTCGTCGAGTGCTTTCATTGCTTTTTTGAGTTCTTTATCCTTGTCTTCAAACATAGCAGTTATGGTTCTCCATGCTTCTTGTTCGTCTTCTATCTGTTTGCGTTCTTCGGGGTTTGTGCCGGAGTAGTGGAGAATGTCTGTGAGTATTCTTACTTCTTCGTTGTCGGTAGGGTGAGAGAATTGTTTGATGATTTTCTTTTCGTCAATGAAGTGGTTTTGTTCAAAAACGCTAAGCAGCTTGTCTAAACGGGTCTGGTAGCGGTTGGTGATTCTGTCCACTTGAACGATAAAACTATCGTGTGTGAGTTTTTCTACAAAGTCCGATTTTTTTTCGATAATCGTCTGATTGACTAGGTCTCTGTAGTTCCTTTCGACTTTGATACAAGCACTTTCTATTTCGGGCAGGGTGAACCCCAAAATATAGATTGTGGTGATAGGTAGTGCGTGGTTTTCGTGGTTTACCTTGTCTTCTTTTTTGTATTGCTCTCCAAGGTAACGCCTGAAACGCATGAGGTCTATTGAGTTTTTGGCTTTTTGTATTTCTATGAGGATTTTCTTGTGTTCTCCGGTTTCTGTTTTGATGGTTGCAATGAAGTCAAGCCTGAAAATATTGATTGATAGGCGTTCTTGAATCCTCTCCTTGATGTACCTCTGTACTTCGGGGTCGTCTTGGTTAAGCTCCTTGATAAAGGTAAATTCTTGCGGTTTTACCTCTATGTTTTCTATATTTTGCTCCAAAAGCGTACTGATGAAAAACTTGGCAACGCGCTCATTTTCCATCATTCGCTTGAAAACCGTGTCGTATATGGGGTTTGCTATTATCATTGTGAGGGCTATTTTTCGGACCGCAAATTTACAAAAACTTCTGAAGGTTTGCTGCTTAAATTCTAAAAATCTTTATTATATCATCTAAAAATGGGATAGGTCTTATTAAGACTATATCCCATACGCAGAATACTTTGTAGATAACAAATTATATCCCAAGTATTGCTTTCACATCGTTTAGGCTATTAGCTTTCATTTTTGTAGGAGCAAACACAAAATTATATGCTGGTTCAACTAATCTTTTGATTGAATCTATTGGGATTTTCCGATACCTATTTCCATTAAAGTAACCTATGCTTTGGTCGGGCAATACTGTGATAATTCTTGCACTTTTGCCGGGGAGTAGAGCTACACTTTCCCAATCTGTTCGGGGCAACTTAATGATTGTTCGATTATCATCGGGAATATAGTAAACCATTTCCGGTTTGAATCCCGTTGCCATGTTAGGAGGGAATTGAAAATCAGCTTTTACAATTAATGCGCCATCTTCCTTCAGGATTTTATCAAAATTATGTATTCCCATCTGCATGATTTCCATGCTTCTTAGAATTTTTCCCTCATTTTGTATCCTTATCTCTTCATTTCGTATATTTGCCATTGCCTCCTCGTAATTATTTTTCCAGAACTCAGGAGGATAAACAAATAGACTTTTTAGAGGCATAACCGCTTCTGCATACACATCGAAGTCCCTTTCCTTGGAGGTCATAGTGAGGTGATATACCGATTTTTCATGGGTAGGTTTTACCCTTACTACGACGGAACTTTCCGAAGTCCATTCTGGTATTCTTACGCCTTCGTGATACTTCCAAAGCATCATAGGTGCAGGATAGGGTGTACCTTCAAAGTTCACAATATCTCCGCTCCATATATCATACCACTGAAATCCGTAGTCTTTCGCTTTTTGTCCTACAGCTGGATTCTTCCCCCTTTTATTTAATTCTTCGCTGTTATCAGCAAACATTACATCTACAATTGCATTATAATTCATTACAAAATATTCATCTCCAAGTGGGATTTTTATCATTTCGTCTTTAAGGACTTCTTTTGTATTAAGGATTTGAGCAAGTTCAGGGTCTGGGCGGAGTGTTTCATTTCCCGTATATATCCACCCTTTTGTATTTTCCGCAAAATAATAGGTTCCAAAGTTTCTGCCTTTTGTTTTGGAGTCCATTGTAATTGTTATTTTTTTTCCATTGGAGAGCAAAAGGATACCTTCTTTATTTTCTGCGCGAATATCAAACATGCCTGCCGTAGTAAGGTGTCCAATTTTGTTATTATGAAGAATTTCCATAGGAATTCCGGCAACAAAGATTTCCGCAGCATTGTGAAATTCTCTATATCGAATTGTAGCACTTCCTTTGGATTGTTCTCCTCGCGTATTTACAAAGGAATTTGCAGGTATCCTGATTTCAGTACCGGAAGGTAGGTGCAGTAGATTTGCTCTATTGAGGTTGATTTTAAATGTTTGGTAAGGAATTTCTAATCCCTTTATCGGAGGTTGAATACTCGAAATCGTATTACCAACATAAATTGTGTCAGGAGGAGAAGTAACCATGCTATCTACTTGGGAGAGCGGGGTCGGTTCATGGATTAACTTTTGGGGTATTGGTTTTTGGAGAAAAACTATTCCTGCTCCAGCTACTATCAAAGCCGCCAATAATAAATAAAATCCTTTTTTCATAACAATATATTTTAAGTGTGAAAAATAAAAAGAGATGAAGCCTCTTTAAACTTTAAGCAGTAACTCCTTGCTTACTTAGTTTTGAGAAGTTAAATTCGTATAAAAATCAGCAGCTATATCCGCATATTTATATTGGAAGGAGGCTGGTATTTTTGACCCGTAAGGGAATGTAGCTTTGTCCGCCTGCTTAAATATGTCTTCCTCTGCTCTATTCCAACCACTATTATAGGCAGTGGCATAAAATTTCACTTTTTCTATAGGTTCTTTTTTGCTTATATTTGGGAACTTCTGACCTAAAATATCTGTAAATGCGCATAAATAAACCCATTGTATGGAAAAATCATTGAGATTGGCTAATCGTTTCTTGCGTTCAGCAGAAGATTCAGGTTCGGATGGGATAAGTAACGAGTATTTGGCTTTAAGGTTAGCGTCTTTTAAAATCTCATTTTCAAGATCTTCTGCAAAAGAAGGCTTCATCTGACAAAATCCTATAGAAAAGTCCGAAATCGAACTTCCATAATTAACGTATGCGACTTCTAAGGCTTCCGTCTCAATAAAGTTCATAAATGAAGAATATCTAATCCACTCCGGAAAAACAATAGCTGTTAGTAAATTATTGTCTTGCTCAAAGGACAATGCCAATTGCTTGCACTGTACTTGATTTTTGTTATACAACAAACAAGCTTGTCTATAGTCTTCCCCAAAAACAGAAGCATATTGTGGGGGCAGACTAAAGGTAAGTAATGCTAAAAGTGCAGCTATTTTCATCTTACTTTTTTAGAGTATAATGAAAGTCCAAATAAAAGATACAAGGTAAAATAATCGGGAAAGAAAAATTTTGGGTAAAGATACAACAACTATAATTGTGTAGGTTACGAACGGACATTCCGAGTAGTCTCACCAATACTACGGGAAAGATAAGGTAAAATCAGGTGCTGAAACCCAATTTCTACAAAAAATAGAGGAAAAGCCCAAGTAAAATCCTTAATTTTTTTTCCAAAAGTTCGGAAAAGACAAAGTTCTTCCAAAATAAAGGAAATAAGCAAGAGATTGTTCTTCTTACGGGCGAAAACTCCGTTATGTGAAGTTGACACGAGGTATCATACATACTAGTGAGTAAAAAACCAAGAAAATAGTTGTCAGTTAAAACCTTAACTATTAATTGCCTAATCTTATTGTTCTCTATTTATTTTTAACTATTCACTGCTTAAATGATGTGTCGAACTAAAATCAATATCTATTGGAAAATATCAGAAAAAATAAAGCCTTTTAATGCCCTTACATTATACTATCTAAATCAAGTGGAGTTAGGGGGTCAAAACAAATATTAGTTTCCTTCATCAGTACGAGTGGGTAAAAAATGAATATAATATTCTTTATGCAAATATTTGATAATCAATAATTTTATTCAATTTTATTTTCTTGTTTTTTTACCGATAAGTATGTATAACAAAAAAGCAAAAAAACCAACAGAACTGCTTTGATTTTTTTGCTTTTTACTATGAATAGATATTGGTATTATCTACCTCTATAGGTTACGTACTTACGTTTTTTAGCTCCTGTATAAATCTGACGTGGGCGACCGATAGGCTCTTTGGAAGCACGAAGCTCTCTCCATTGAGAAACCCAGCCCGGCATACGTCCAAAAGAGAACATTACAGTAAACATATCTACGGGAATCCCCAATGCGCGATAAATAATACCGGAATAGAAATCCACATTCGGGAACAATTTTCTGTCCACAAAATAGCTATCTTCAAGGGCAGTTTTTTCTAGAGATTTTGCAATATCCAAAACGGGGTCACTAATATTAAGGTCTTTCAAAACCACATCAGCAAAGCGTTTAATGATTTTCGCACGGGGGTCAAAGTTTTTATAAACCCTATGTCCAAATCCCATCAACCTTACATTGGAAGATTTGTCTTTCACCATAGCGATATGCTCTTCTGGAGTTCTACCTAAGGTTTTGATTTCTTCTAGCATTTCTATTACCTCCTGATTTGCCCCTCCATGAAGCGGTCCCCAAAGGGCGTTATTTCCACCGGCTACACTTGCAAAAAGGTTTGAGCCAGAAGATCCGATGATGCGCACTGTAGAAGTAGAGCAATTCTGCTCGTGGTCAGCGTGGAGTATAAGGAGAGTGTGCATAGCCTTTGCGATAGTTTTATTTACCTTTCCTGTCATCATATAAATAAAGTTTTCGCAATAGTCTGCTTTTTTACGCGGTTTCAAAAAAGAAAGCCCTGCTTTTTTGCGGTAAATATAAGCAACCATAGCCGGCATATGTCCAAGTACCCTATAAACATTCTCCCAATGCGTAGCCTCACTAGCACTTGGCTCTAAATCATTGGGGTAGCAACCACAAAGGGTATTCAGCATTACGCTAAGAATTCCCATAGGGTGCATATCCTTAGGCAGCGATTTCAATACCGCCACCACTTCTGTGGGAAGCTCATAGTACCGTTGAACATTTGCCTCAAACTCATCAAATTGAGATTTAGTGGGCAGCTCTCCGTGTAATAAAAGATAGCAGACTTCAAGAAAATTCGATTTCTCGGCTAACTGATCAATCGGGTATCCGCAGTATTCTAGGATACCCTTATCGCCATCTAGAAAAGTAATAGCACTCTTAGTTGCTCCGGTATTCTTATAGCCGATGTCAAAAGTTACATATCCTGTTTGGGCTAAAAGTTTGGAAATATCAATTCCCTTTTCATCATAAGTACCGACAGTAACCGGATACTCAAAAGACTTACCTCCAATTTTAATTTCAACAATTTCAGTAGCCATATTTGTGTAGATAAAATTTATGTATATGATAAAATATGTTAATCTAATTTTTGCGTACAGAAAACAAAAAAAAACCTCAGCGGCTTTACGACCGGAGAGGAATGTCTGATTGATTATTTAGACTAAAAGCCGTAAAATCCAAGTACATATTCTATTTGTTTTCGGGGACAAATATAAGAACTTAGTTTTATATTAAAAAATATTAAGAAAGTTTTTTAATATTTACTAAGTACCTCACGCAAAATAAAACCTGTTGCTAATCGGTTTATCTATTGCATCTTTGCGGCATGAAACGATGTAGATGATTTATGGCGGCAATCGAACGAATGATATGGGATTTTGTATATGGTAATCATAGCTATCATACTTTTTTAAACCGTAACCAAACAACGTTCTCGGTTTACGTCTTTTTAAGTCCCTAAGCGAATAAAAACAGATATTTTTATTTTCACTTGTTTACCCTAATATTTACAGATACTTTATGGATAGCCACAAAAAAAATACTAATATTGCATTTTAAATTATCATACAAAAAAGATATGTACAAAAATCTTTCTCTTCTAATTCTTGGATTGATTGCATACCATTCAAGCTATGCACAGCAGTTATTAACCCCCGAAAAATTATGGGATATTAGTAGGGTGAGTATTGAAGATGTTTCTTCGAATGGGAAACAAGTCGTATATAGTATCCGTACATTTAGCATCGAAGCCAATAGGGGATATAGTGATTTATATGTAATGGAAACAGAATCGGGAGAAACCCGAAGGCTGACAAATACCCCAAGCACGAGTGAGGGGAATGCCCGCTTTCACCCCTTAGAAAAGAAAATTGGTTTTTTAAGAAGCGGAGCAATGTATGAAATCAAAATAGACGGAAGTGAAGAAAAGAAAATTACTCCAGATAGCATTAGATGGTCAGGGTTCAAATACGCCC
>CAUJFT010000080.1 GCA_963169475.1 Bacteroidota bacterium
TTGCTTCGGTCTGAAAGACCAATCGCTTGTTAAGGATATAATTGAATTTAAGCATAGAAACCTGATTCAGATAGAAGGAATTTGAGGCGGGTTGAAGACGGTTCTTTATATAATTTAGATTAGAATTAGAAGAAACCGTAAAATCTAAGGCAGTGCTGACATTACTGCTAATTACTAGATTAACACCCGCATTGGGAGCATCTGAAATATTTAATTTTTGGTTAATTAACCCAGGGGTTCGGGTATAGTTAAAGGAGAGACTAAGGTTTAGATTAGAACGTAGTGGTTTTACCGGAATACCATAAGTCAAAAGAGTACGTACAGAGAAATAGCCGTTTAGATTTACGGGGCGGCTTAGTTGTGTACCTTTCGCAAGAGGGATTCCGTATAAAATAGTATCCGAATTAGCAGCAAATACCTCATTTCCAATATAGTTTGTAATATAGGAGGCGTTTATTAATGTAAAGAAGGAGCTTGCATTTTCTATATTTACCGCAGAATATCTGCCCATAAGTGTTTGGATAAATGCTTGGTTTAAGGAAGCATTTCCTGTGCTTACTCGAATAGGATTTGTATTGTTTACCACTTCTTGCAATTGGGTAACGGTGGGGATATTGGTAGCAGTACGATAGTGTATTCTTAGGTTTTGATTCTGGTTAAACTTAAATTGTAGCCTGAAATTGGGGAGGATATTGTCAAAATTTCTGGATAATTCATAGGCGTTGGGGAAGGATTGATGGTTTAGGAGTTGGGTTCTTTGGTAACTCAGTTCTGCCGAAAAATTGATTTTTTTATCTTGAAACCGAATACCGGAACTCGCATTATGGGTAAAATATCGGTTTTCAAATTGATTTGAGAGCAAGGAGTCTATAATTTCACTAGGGATTTCTATCGTTTTTTTATCGGAGCGGGTTTGGGTAAAATTAGTTCCAGCGGAAAGTTGTAGGCGGATTTTTTTTCCTAAAGGGTCTGTATAATTAACGTTGCCTCCTACATTCATTCCATTTTGAAGCAAGTTTGAAGTTTGATTTAAAGTATCTGTGTCTATATTGCTTTGATAATAAATATTTTCTGCTTCCAAAGAGTACCCGTTTTGGGTCTGATTTTGTCCTTGATTGATGGAAACGGAAACCGTTCTCCCTTTTTTACGAAATTTATGCTTATATAAAAGGCTATTTGATAAAGTATATCCATTTCCATCACTAAGGTACTTATTTTGGGTTTGGTTAAGGAAAGCAGTATCCGCGAGGGTTACTCCGGAGATGGTCTGTAGCCCCTCTTTATTCTGGAAGCTAAATCGCGATTGAGCTACAATGGACCTCATAGAATCTATCTCATATTCCAATCGAAGGTTTAAGCGGTGGTTCATATTTTTGGCATTAGCCTTTAAGGCTTCAGAATAAGTTTGTCCGGCTTGCTCCGGTAGGATATATTGGCGAAAAAGCGTTGAGGCAACGGCATTATTACTAAAATTTCCAAACCAACTTCCGGTAACTTCTGTGTTTTTACCCCATTTATCTACGTAGTTGATGCCTGCGGCATGTGTGGTAGTAATTCCTGTTTGTTGAGCAGTGAGGAAATTTTCGGAAGGACTAAAATTATCTCTTCTTCCTCCTCCCGGTCCTCCTCTCCCGCCTCCACCGGGACCACCACTGCTCATCACTCCCATTAAGTCATCTGACGTGAAATTTTGTTCATTAATATTATTGGTAAATCCTACTACCGAAATTCTACGCTCTTTTTTGAAATAGTTTAGGTTTCCTCCTACTTTATAGCGGGAGTTTGTTCCATATCCGGCATAAGTTCGCCCAAAAACACCATTTGAAAATTCTGGTTTGGTTACAATATTAATGGTTTTGGCGGTATTTCCATCTTCAAACCCTGTAAACTGTGCTTGTTCGCTTTGCCCGTCAAAGACTTGGATTTTATCTATCATTTCTGCCGGAATATTTTTCAGCACTGCATTCGGGTCATCTCCGAAAAAAGGCTTGCCGTTTACAGTTACTCGTTTTACTTCCTCACCTTGCGCTTGAACTTTACCGTTTTGTTGAGAAACCCCGGGCATCTTTAATACTAGGTCTTCCGCACTTGCATCGGGGTTTGTTTTGAAGGCAGAAGCATTAAATTGGGTTGTATCTCCTTTCTGTATTGCGGTAGGTAATTTTGCAGTGATATTCACCTCTCCCGTTCTTAGCTCTTCGGATTCAAGCAAAATCGTTGGTAAGGTAATTGGCTTATCCAAGACAAGAACCGTCTGATATTCTTTATATCCAAGGTAAGAAATTGTGAGGCGATAAGTCCCTTTTTTTAGGTTCTCAAAGGTAAAGTTCCCGTTCTCTCCAGAAAGTTCTCCTTGAATTGCAGAATCGGGGAGAGAGAGTAGCATTATTCCTGCGCTTTGGAGAGAAGAACTATCCGCCTTGGCTTTTACTACACCCGATAACGTAATCCCTTGTGCATTGACCAGAACCACGCAAAATACAAATAAGCAGTAAAGAATGATTTTCCTCATAAAGAACGGAGTTAGTATCAAGAACAAATTTTACGCCGGAATAGTTCAACCCAATCCAGAAGCATGTAAACCTTGTCCGTAAGATTTATCCGAAAAATTAGCTAAATTATTAGTAAAAAAACGTTATTCCACAGAGAGTATCAGACCTTTAAGATATTCTCCTTCACGGTGGCAAATGTCTGTGGGGTGGTCTGCTCCCTGTGAAAGGTGAGCCAAAATTCTAATATTTCTTCCTGCATCTGCTGCTGCTCCAAAAACGATTTTCTGGAATAAAACCCTGTCAATGTGTTGAGAGCAAGAAAAGGTAAACAACAATCCTTTGGGCATAATTTTCTGAAAGGCTTTGAGATTGATTTCTTTATACCCCCTTGCTGCATTGTCCACCGTAGAGATATGTTTACTAAATGCCGGAGGGTCAAGAATAATGCAATCATACCAATCAGAGGGCATCTCTTTGAGGTAGTGAAAACAATCTGCTGTAATGATTTTATGGTTTATCTCTACAAAATTCAGTTCCATATTACGTTTACAAATCTCGGTTGCTCCTGCTGAAATATCAAGGGAGGTTACAGACTTCGCTTTTCCTGCTGCGGCGTACACCGAAAACCCGCCGGTATAAGAAAAGGCATTCAGTACGGTTTTTCCTTCGCTATGAAGCCTAACTTTTTCACGATTATCTCTTTGGTCAAGAAAAAAACCCGTCTTTTGCCCATTTACAACATCTGCATAAAAAGAAAGTCCATTTTCTTTAAAAATAACCTCTCCCGTATTTTCCCCTTTCAACCATTCTCCGTTTTTTTCCTCCTTATCTTTTTTTAGATAGATAGATTCGCACCCTATTTTTTTGCTTAAAAATGCTATCAAAGCGGGTAGCATTTGCTCTCCTCCTGGGGTTCTAAGCTGAACGCTTGCCGTTTTTCCGTAAACATCAGTGATTAATCCAGGTAGAAAATCTCCTTCTGCATGAAAAAGCCTATATCCTGTAGTTTGCTCAAAATCTATCACAGATTTCCGAACCTCAAAGGCATTTTGAAACTTAGTCAGCCAATAATCATCATCAAAAATGCCGGAATATGCTCCGGTATGAAATATCTTAGCACGGATTTGGGCATCGGGATTGTAAAACCCGTATCCAAGAATTTCTCCTTTTTCTGAAAGAATCGGAAGAATATCTCCAGATCTTGCTTTCCCTTTTACGTGCTGGATAGCCCCCGAAAATAGCCATGGGTGTCGCAGAAGTACCGCTCTTTCTTTTCCCTTCTTTAATTGTATGTATGATCGAACCATTTATTTAATTAATATTATATAAAAGCGCATATATGAGCGGATTACCTTCTTTTATTTTGACGGAGATAAACTCCGGAATTGTTCCAGAATCTGTCTTTACTTTTATAGTAAAATTTCCGACTACTTGATGCGGAGAAAATATATGACGTAACCTTTCTCCCATAAAAACAGTTTGAAAACCGGTGTTTTTATCTGCAAAATTCCGAAAATCGGCTTTCCGTTCCCCTACCTTTTTATTGTTTTGCCAGATTTCTACGGTCATGCTCTCCGTATCGCGAAGATTTGCCGTTTGAGTACGGAGAGCGACCTCCAAATTGCTATGATAAGGAAAAAGCGTATCTATTTTTACCTCAAGGGAGCTTTGGTTTTGGGAAGTATAGAGAAAATAGGTGTCCGGGCGATGTTCAATACCAGAAGAATTCTTGGATAGATGGTAGATTTCGTAAGTAAATCCCTCCTCTTTATTGAGTATATAAGGGAACTTTTCTAAAGCTGAAAGATAGTATTCCCTCGGAATCCCCCCAATAATAAGGTCTGAATAAGGAAGAGAATCCAAGTACTTTTTCCAAAATCTAACTTCTTTGGCACTCTCCGTAAGGGTACGAAAAGGGAGGACTTGTAGTAAGGGAAAAGTATCATAATACCGAAGGTAATCCGGATTTACATTAAAAATTCTATTTTCTGCGGAAAGAGGTTTTATCTCGCCTCTAAGTCCAAACGAATGATATTGCTTAAAGGGCTGATGATACATAGTGTTAAAATGCTGTCTTTTTGTAATCAATGTAAAAAAACAGAAAAAAAGACTTCCTATAATGATAGGGATTATCGCTTTGTATTTCCATTCACCAAAAGAAAATAACCATAGCAAAAAACAAGGAAAGCTAAAAATCAAGAGCGAAGCCTGCAAAACGGGAGAACGGTAGATAGAATATAGATATCCTATTATTAAAGGAATTAAAAACCAAGAAAGCAACAATCTTCTTTTTAGCCTTAAATCAGCAGAATAGACACCCTGACTTTGGGTAAAATATAGTATTATTCCCCAAAACACTACAAGTACTGTCCAAGCGGAGAGTAAGGCTGAAAAATGGAAAATATACTCCAAATAATATAAAAAAAAGCCAATATCTGGTTTGGCTAACCACCCGATTCCTCCTACATTGAGCTGAAACAGAAAAATAGAAAGATGAGGAAGATACAATAATCCAATACTAATACAAGCAAGTAAGTAAGGAACTTTTTTTATTCTTTTCCATAAAATCCAGCCGCTCAAAACAATAATACCCGTAAACATCAAGCTAAAATGATGATTATAGCAATTGAGTGTAGCCACCAAAGTGAACCATAGGAAATCAAAAAAAGAGGGTTGTTTTTCTTTTTCCGGAAAAAAAAGATTTGTCCATAACAATAATAATAGGAGAGAGAGAAAAAGCCCTGTTGCGTAGGGGCGGGCAATCATGCTTCCGGTCGTAATACTATATTGTAACCCTGAAAGATAAGCGGCAGTAAGCAATCCCGTAGAAACAGAGAACCATTTTTTTCCAAGTAGATAGCCCAAATAAATACTTAAAACACCCATAAACATAAAGGGGAACTTGACCGCAAACTCGCTTTGCCCAAATACTTTCACCCAATACCATACAAAAACCTGCACGCCGGCGGGGTGTCCGTCAGGCTTTACGCCTTTTTCAATCAATTCCGAGAAAGTATGAAACTGCAAACGCGACATCATGCTTAGCTCATCATGCGTAAAAGGAATCGCGCGATAATCCCAAAAACGAATTATTGTCCCTGCAATTAAAATCAACAGCAATAATACATAGTGAATACGTGAACTTTCGGCAGTATTGCTCATTCTAAATAAGGCTTTTCTTGAATCCAACCTTTCCCCTCTGTGATTCTTGCTATCATCATAGACGAGACATTATCCCCAATAGCATTAACCATCGTGGCTGGCGGGTCCACCAATGTCCCGATTGCAGTAATTATGGGGAGTGCCTCCGGAGGGAATCCGTAGAGAGAGACAATTAGCACCTCACCGATAAACCCACCTCCTGGGATTCCGCTCATTACTGTGCCACTAAGAATCGCCACTCCTATTGCAGTGAGAATTACCCAAGGGTCTGCAAATTCTTTTCCGAATATCCCAAAAAGTACAGATATTTTTAAAATGGCAGAAAGACAGGAGCCTTCCATGTGGATAGTGGCACCTATAGGGATAACCAACTCACTCACATCTTTGGGCGTACCGATTCGGTTGGCGGCTTCAAGATTTGAGGGGATTGTAGCCATGCTACTACCTGTACCGAGCGCGACTAAGGAAGGAGGAATGATGTTTTTCCAGAATCGGCTAAATCCTTCTTTCCCTCCAGCCCAAGTAGCATAAAGGCTAAATGCTACGAAATAATAAAAGAACGATAGAGGATAGAACAGCAACATTGCCCGCATCATAGACCCAATTAATTGAGGGCCTAAATCTCCGGTTAAATAGGCAAAGTAGGCAAATAAACCCACCGGAGCATAATACATAACCCATTCGATGATTTTCAAAAAAATCTCATTTCCGGACCTTAGAAAATCCGCAAAAGCCTTCCCTTTTTCTCCTATATGCCCCGCAGCCCAGCCGGTAAGTACCGCAAAAAGAATCAGTGCCAGCATATTTTTTTTGGATAAAAGTAAGGGAAAATCATTTACTGTGAAAGTACTTACCAATTGTTGCCCTAAATCAAATGTCTCCTTGTTTTGAGGAGAGGATAGCGTAAGCATTAGCCCTTTTGCTGGCGGAAACAAAATCACTCCAACAACCATTAGCATAGCGGCAATCGCACCTGTGATAATAAAAACCGAAAGCATCGTAATCATAATTTTGCCTAATCGTTTGCCACTTTCTATGCCCGCAACCGCCGAAGATATAGAAAAATAGACCAAAGGCACTAACATCATAAACATAAGGTTTAAGAAAATATCCCCCAAGGGTTTTAGAAAAATAGCCCCTTTGCCTAAGCCTATTCCCGTAAGCGTACCGGCAATGATAGAAAGTAGGAGAATAATGGAAAAACGATATGCTTTCATGCTAAGTATGATTTACGCCGTTGTCAGGGGGCAAAGATACAGACTTTATGCAAATTCGGGGTTTTTGTCCTTTCTTTGCGAGAAAAAATTTAGAAGATATAGTCTTTATGCCTTTTTCATTTTTCATAAATCGCATAGACAAACGCATTAAGAATTTCAGGAGGACAGGAACCAACCCACACTTTCCTTGTTGCGTGAAGTGAAATCTCATACATAGCCTATTCCTATTGGTGGAGCATTTCGCTCAGTATAGGAAAAATAGTATCTATTAGGTATATCATAAGTATGATAGGTAAAATTTTTGTAATTTTGCCAAAAAATAATGATTTTTGTAGCAGCCTTAGCAATATCAATGCGTAGGCGATTGAGCAATAAATCTAATTTTCGTAACCTAATTTGTAGTTAATACATATGACAAAACTTAAATTATACCGGCTATTATTCTCTATAATCCTCTTAGGTATCTTTGGATGCAAAACTACACATCATGCCCAAAAGCACCCGAAGAAACCCAAAAAACCGCCCGTAGTTACCAAAGACTCGGTATTATTTTCCGAATGGGAGCGTATCTCTCAATCTGCAAAAAATAAGGCTTTTCAATACAAAACACTTGCCCTTACTGGAAAAATGTATGCAGAAATGCCTAAACAAGGACTCAATGGCGTTACCGTTAATTATAGAGTAAACATGAAAAAGGATAGCATTATCTGGATAAAAATATCCCTTTTGGGAATAGAAGGAATGCGCGCACTGATTACCCCCGATTCTATTAAAGTATTAGACCGTCAATCTAATATAGCCCATATTGCCCCTTTTTCGCGGGTGAAAGAATTTACGGGTCTCGAAATCAGTTTTCACCACCTCCAAGCGTTAATGGTGGGTAATTTAGCCGAAATTTGTAACGAAATGAAGATAAAAGAAGAGGGGCGAATGGATTACATTACAGAATGCCAGAAAGATAGCTTCCGATTTGAATATGAAATTCAGCGCGAAAGTTTTAGACCAGCGCGCGTCCTCTCTGAAAAACTGGACGCTTCTATTCGTGTAAATATGAATTATGCTGATTTTCAACCGGAAAGCACAGGCTTATTTGCACGCCAGATAGATATGGAATTATTTTCAGAAAAACAAGGTAAAAATACGGCTTCTCTTACCCATTCAAAAGTAGAAATAAACCCAGAAGGAATAGGTTTTGGGTTTGCTATACCCGGCAATTTCAAGATACAGAAAGACTAGACAAGCAAAAGCATAAGTAGTTAAGTAGTTCTTAGTTTTTAATGATAAGTTCTTAGTCTTCGTAAATAGTTTTTTAACTAAAAATAATATCATAAACTAATTTCAAACCAGTAGTTATTTGCAATTAATTCCTAATTTTATACTAAGGCGAGGGTGAGTTCTAATTCACCCCACCTCGATTGTGGTTATTTTGATAATCAAAAATACACGTTTTACCGGAAGATGCAGCACCGTTATTCATTCCTAGTAAAACAAAGTTTGGCTTCTTTGTTTATTTGTAAATCAATCTTTTAATCAAAAACGTACTTATGAAGCAAATTATTTACTTTCTTTTCGTCATTGCTTTTTTGGTTTTAGCCAACTCCCTCACTGCCCAAGGCGGTAAAAAGGGTGGAAGTGCAGAGACCCCTTCGAGAAACAACATAGAGGCAAATGAGGTTACGCCTCCAAAAGACTTACCTGGTAAACCCGGAAATACTAATCCCAAAGGCAATCCAAAGGTAACCGTTACTAGTCCTCCCAAGCCGCGAACTACTTCCGGTTCCCAAACGCCAAAGCCCAGAGTAGTAGTCGGAAATCAAGAGGTAGAAATCAATCAGGAACAGCACGTAGTTCAAGAGGCGCAAAATGGTCAGGTTGATTGGACAGAGCAATACGCAGAAGCCAAAGGTATCAGTTTTATCAACCGTCAAAAATTCCCCAACGAGCAACAAGCAATAGAGATGGCAAAAAGAGGAGCAGAAGTAGTAGCAAAAGCAAACCTTTTGGAAACGGTTGAAGGCATTAAAATCACAAGAGAAACGACCGTTAAAGATATGATGACGGAAAGCGATGTAATAACTTCCAGCGTGGAGGGTATTGTCAAAGGCGTAAGGGTATATGGGCAGCCTGTAATCACAAAAGATGCGGTGGAGGTAACGGTAAGAATGCCATTGTACGACAAAAATGGACTTGCTCCCGTGGTAAAGCGTCAGCTTGATTCTCAAAATCCGGTTTCGCCTGTACAAATCAACCCTGTTAGCCTGAACAATCCCGGCATTCAGGATTCTCTTTCCCAATTTGTCCTCAATTTTACGGACGGACAATTTAATCCTGCACTCTTTCCCGTAATTACAGACCAAAATGGGCAACTTTTATTAAATTTGTCCCAATATTATGACCCTATTAAAGGAAAATTTCCTCCTTATATCAAATTAGGAAAAGAGCTTTTCAAAGACCTCAAATTTCAAAATGGAGTACAAATATTAGATGCTATTCAAGACTTTGATGGCTCTATTAAAATTAACACAGATGCCCAGCCTAAAGCCAAAAAATGGTTAAAGTGGTTGAAAGAAATTGGGACTTTGGCAATTCCTTTTGTTATTTCCTTGATTCACTAATTCGCCTATAGGCACTTACCAATAAACAATCGGGATACTTAGCTTGTCTCTACTTTGAATGATTTGTATTAAACCGTTTAGGGGGATTACCACTCCTGTTTTTATTGCAGTATGGAGGTAATCTCCCTTAATAAAAACTCCTCTTATGAAGATAAAAAGTACCATTACCATTCTACTTTTAATATCCTCTTCTCTTCTACCTGCGCAATGGACTAATTGCCAGCCCGATAACCCGCTTTCGTTTGCCGCATTAGAGATTACAGAAAATCTCATGACTACGAAAATCAAAGAGATTCAACAATTTTATGACGAAAGCGAACTTTATAACGTTAAGGTTTCTGTAGATGCCTGCAACCAGCAAATGGAAAACGAACTCCGAACACTTCAAGGAAATATTGCTAAATGCGGGTTAAAGCATCAAGAAATTCTTAGCCTAAAAGATGTAGCCGGGATTCAAAAGCAAATTGAGGACCTAAAAAAAAGTAAGGAGGCTTCTATTCAAACGCTGGAAGATAACCTTTCCAAAACTCGCCATAGTGGCATATTTCTTGTGATTTTACCTGAAATCAATCTATTAGATA
The DNA here is from genome assembly GCA_963169475.1 of Bacteroidota bacterium. Taxonomy (GTDB): domain Bacteria; phylum Bacteroidota; class Bacteroidia; order J057; family J057; genus JAAFHL01. Next base: position 10,068 of record CAUJFT010000080.1, read on the forward strand.
ATAAAAATGTATTTATTCAGAACGCCCAAGCGGTACTTGCTCCTTATGCCATTTCCGACTTGAACGGGGAGCGTATTCAGCGATTGACGGAGGTTAAGGACTACGAAAATGTAAAAGATGTGATTACTTCTTTTAAAGGAGGAGAGGTAACGCCTGTTTCCGACCTTTTTACTAATGCCGATTACAAGACAAAGCGTTTTTTGTATATGGCAAAAATCCAAGTAGCACCCGCAAAAAAAGAAAATTTTGTACCCAAAGAAAGTTTAGCCCCCGAAGGGAAAGCGAC
>CAUJFT010000081.1 GCA_963169475.1 Bacteroidota bacterium
GTGTATTCTATGGCTTTATCGCTTCTGGCATCAATATCTAATTCAAACAATATATCTCTTTTCTGAAATTGAAAAGGGATTTCATCTATAATTTCGAGAGTGGTAGCAAAACTATATCGGTTTTCAAGCTCCAAACGGATATTATTATAATCCCCATTGGAAAACCGATTAGCCAGCAGCCGCCGCCCAGCCACTCCTTGTTTACTCCGGTAAAGTACCCATATATCTACAAGCGTCATGGCTCCAAGCAATACCACCCCTACTTTCATCGTAGGGAGCAAAAAGGGAAAAAAAAAGGATAGTACAAACCCGAACACAAGCCCTCCAGAAAGGTGAAAAAACCTTTTGTGGAGATAAATAGATTTAATAAAATCAATCATTTTGTGATTGTTTGGGGATTTTTGAATTATCTGGGAACTTCCACTTTGTCCATGATTCGCTTAATGATATCATCTTCATTAAACCCTTCCATTTCTTTTTCTGGAGTGAGGATAATCCGATGACGAAGTACAGGTAGTGCCATAAACTTCACATCTTCGGGAGTGATAAAGTCCCGTCCCCTAAGTACGGCGAGAGACTTAGCAGCGTTCATCAGGTAAATCGTTGCGCGGGGTGATGCACCCAGAAATATATCTCCGCTTTTGCGAGTTTCTTGAATGATGCCCGCTATATAATTGAATAGCTTGGTATCCACATGTACCGCTTGAACCACTTCGCGATAGCTTTGGATTTGTGCTTTGGTAAGTACGGGTTTGATTTGGGAAAGGTCATTGATACCTTTGCGTTCATGTAAAGAGGCCAACATTTGAATCTCTTCTTGAACGGAAGGATAGGATACTTCTATTTTGAATAAAAAACGGTCTAACTGCGCTTCCGGCAGGCGGTAAGTCCCTTCTTGTTCCACCGGATTTTGGGTAGCAACTACCATAAACGGAGCTTCCATTTTATGGGTTTTTCCATCAAGCGTAACCTGCCTCTCTTCCATTACTTCAAATAAAGCAGATTGTGTTTTTGCCGGTGCGCGATTTATCTCATCTATTAGAACGATATTAGAAAAAATAGGACCCGCCCTAAACTCAAACTCTGCGGATTTCATATTAAAGATAGAAGTACCTAATACATCAGAAGGCATTAAGTCTGGCGTAAACTGCACGCGCGAGAAACCTACATCTACGGTACGTGCAAGGATTTTAGCGGCAAGCGTCTTGGCTACGCCCGGCACCCCCTCTATCAAAACATGACCATCGCTTAGTATCCCTGCAAGTAGCAACTCTATCATTTGGGGCTGCCCTACGAGGAGTTTTTCAAATTCTTTTTTTACGCTTTCTACTCCAGATAAAATAGACTCTATATTTAATCGCGATTCAAAAGGACTATATTCCATACTCTTTGTTTAATATTATTATGAATTTAAAGTAATTTTTTCTTGGGACAAGTGCTTTGCCATTGATTTCACAAGCTCCGAGGAAGACTTCAGATAGAAGTCATCTAATAATGCCGAAAAGCTGATTAAATCATTTTCGGAAAGGGAATGTGAAGATTTGATGGCATCTATCCACTGAACAAGTACCTTTACTGCTTGAAGGCTTACCCCGGTTTTACTTGCTACAACTTCGCAAAATGCCTCATCTAAGGTTTGGGTTCTAATGAAATAATGCGCACGAAGATATTCCAAAAAGAAGCGGGTTCTTTTTTCAGCTATATTTTTGTGTGCCTGATGTTGAAAATAAAGCCTTCCAATAGTTTCGGTAAATTCTAGCGTACTATTTTTCAAGGGATTAATAACGGGGATAACCCGCTGTGTTCTTTTCATTTGAACCAAAACATATAACACTACTGTAACAATTAGCAGATACAATGCCCATGATAGGGAAGATTGGGAATAAATATAGCGCATCATTTCATTTCTCCCCTCTGCAATTCTTTCCAGATTATCCACTTTGTAATATTCGTCCCAAATAATCGTACCTTTGTTTTCAACATGAGACAGAAGTGTAGCTACAAAATCATAATAATTATGCTTAGGGTGTAGCATCATTTGATTGGTAAATACATAAGGGTGAGTACATATATAGTAATATCCCTTCCCATGTTTTATACGAATAAATACCGGTTCTTTGTTTGAATTTACGCCCAAAGTATCGCAATTATACTTATTATCATAATAAGTGTAATATCCGCCCATTTTTAATTTTAATTCGTCTTCTTTCTTTTGCTTTACTAAGTCAAAACAAATAGGCATTAATGTAGGACTATATTTCAAAGGATTTTTGGGCTTCGCTCCCGAAGATAAAAAATAATCGGCAGTGATTTTTAGGGAATCATTATAGGCAACGCTCCCAAACGTAGTAGCAACCCCTACTCTCTTTTCTATATTTTCGCTCAAACGGTAAGCTACAATAAACGCATTGTTTCCTTTCTCCACAAAATAGGCAAGCTTTTCTTCCTCTAAATCAGAAATCTCAAAAGTTTCATTTATAAAAATATAGGAAAAATGGGAATTGCTTACAGACTTGTTCCTTTTATTATAATACTCATCGGAAAATAAAAAATTATATATATCTCTTTTAGTGGAAGTAACAGTAGCTCCGGGAAATAAATCATTCAGGTTTTCGTACAAAATATAGCTTCCGTAGGGTCTTCGGGCAGACTTAGAGAATGAGGGTTTCCAATTTATGTTCTCTGACGTGCCTTCTTCGCCTGCAAATCCTATCAGAAGCAAAATGACCAATAGGACTCCTAAAATAAGGTGTATTTTTTTCATAACTCGAAATTCTATGATATTTTTTTGCTTACCTTGGTACGAAATTCTTTAAAGACACCGGCTGTTTCCTCATAAATTTGCTGATTTACGGGAAAATCTCCATAGAATATATATTCAAAAATATAGGTGAGGTCAGTAAAGGACTTTCGGAAAGGCGACTGATATAGCTCCATAAGATACTCATGATTCGTTTTATTCGCCTTCCAATTAATCCAATTGTTTTGCGCAAGCGTTTTTAGTGCCTCCAAATACAGTAAACGGGTCGCTCCCCTATAATCAGCCTGCGTAAGTGCTTTTTGAATGAGGGTATCAAAATCGGTTTCGGTAATATTTGTTTCGGCTTCTTTAAAATCCACCGCCAGTGGGGAGGCTTCTTTAAGAAATATGGTTCTGATTTTTGTATTAAAAAGCCCCCATATCATCATAATCACCGCAAAAGTAGCAATTCCATATACCAGAAAATCAAAGGCTTTGTTTCCTATTTTTTGTTTAACCTCGGGGTCTATACGAAATTGCCTATCCAACCAATTGGCGATTCTTAGCAGTAAAAGCTGTAGCGCATTAGGGGCTGTGGCTTTGGGAGTTTTCATATATTCAAACCCCTTTTTTTCTCTATATTCACTTAGGCGTACAGAGTCAAAACTCCTTACCGATACTAAGAGGGGTTGTAGTTCTTCTGTGTCATATCCGTCTTGCAACACGTCCGACACAGTATCTGCATATTGCGAGTACAAAGGCGTGTCAGGCGAATCCCCTCCTTCATAAGTTCTCTGTGCAACGGCGACAGGTAGCCCGAAACCCACCCAAAGCAAGCACAAGAGAAGCGCAGGGGAAAGATAAAAAGTTTTCCTTATATGGCTATAGTTTAAGGTATCTTGCATAACTTTGTAGAAAAATGACCTAAAAGTAATACTTTCTTCCGTATAAAAAAAAATAAATATGAAAAACTTGTCTCAACATTTTAATGTAAGGGTTTACGGAATTTGTATAGAGAACGATAAGTTATTGGTTTCTGACGAATTACATGTCGGGAGAAGGATTACCAAGTTACCCGGTGGCGGGCTTGAATTTGGGGAGGGGCTTGCAGATTGCCTTATCAGAGAGTTTAAGGAGGAATTAGCGGCAGATATTGTCGTAAATCATTTGTTCTATATCAATGATTTTGTCCAAATTTCAGCGTTTAATCCCAATAGCCAAGTACTTGCGATTTATTATGAAGTAATGCTACTTAGCAGACCTAAGGTAAATTTTTCCGATATTCCCTTTAATTTTAACAGTAATGAAAATGGGACGCTTGCTTTCCGGTGGATACCTCTAACTCTCCTCACAGAGGAAGTAATGACTTTCCCTATTGATAAAAGAGTAGTTCGCGCGCTTCTGTCAAGATAAATAGACCTAATTTGTATTTAAGTAGTTCTTAGTTTTTAATGATGAGTTCTTAGTCCTCACAAATGGCTATTTATCAGCTATTTAAACAAAATAATATTATAAACTAATTTCAAACGAGTATTTATCATTAATATTGGGGTACTGCGTGCCAAGCCCTCTGCAATTACGATTAGTGAGCGGGTAGGCTTCTGTAATGATGTCATTGTTTTAGAAATCCATATTCATAAATTTTAGGTGCGATTTTGTTCGCAAGTATATTTAGGTTTTGTCGCAAGCTGCCGATTAGCGCATTGTATTTTTCGTCTATACTTTTATTGTTCATTCGCCCTTTTTCATTTCTCCCTTGAAAATATTCTTTCATCTCGTACAAACTTGCATTTACGTTAATGTCTTTCTGTGAGTGATAGTATTTCCAAAGGTCTCGCCCCGTATTAAATACTGCTTGTGCTTCTTCTGAAAATTGTCTTGGATTGAGATTACCGTCATCTTCTGGGGTTTCGCCTGCAAACAACAAACCCTCGCTTTTGGGTGTCTGCTTTATTTTGCCTTTTATAAAGTCAGTCATAAAGTGGCTTTCAAATTTGTCCTTGGCATTTACTTCATTTTCGGTGAAGGGTATCCAATGATTTACCCCAAACCTCGATTGAATATTATTACTAAAAAGCGTGAAAGCCAAACAGTCGTTTTGAAATTCATTATCCGATTTCCAATTTTCGTTTGGATATAAAAATTGGTCACGGTCGTTTAGCCAAGTAGCAGGAATAACCTTACGCACAGCGAAAAAGATTGAAGCAATAATTAAATTTTCGGCTGTAATTCTTGTATGCCGTCCGCTTTTTTTTCAATTTATTTTTTCTTCGTTGTCAACAAAAATCATTCGTTGATTTTAAAAGTCATTACCAACAGAAGCTATATGACCAACATAGTTTGTAGAAATCTTCTTTGAGTTAATTTCAAGCCAATCACTTGTGTATTTTGAGCTGTCATAAGATGTAATCCCTTTAAAATTTCCTTTTGTGTCGTAAATGTCAGCGATATGGGCAAGAGGAAGAAAAAATAAATGTAGCGTAATAAAATAGGAAAAATACTATTATTAATTGTAAAAACGCCAAAATAAAAAGGAAGTGCTTCGCACTCAAAAAATAGGCGACGAAGCCACCCAAATGATTTTCTTTTTTGAGATTAAGTTACAAATGTGTAACTTTGTCAAGTATTCTTAGAAAAGTTTATTATTTATATGAAACAAAACCTTTTAACATATATAAGTCTTTTTAGCGGTGCTGGTATTGGTTGTTATGGCTTTAAACAAGAAAACTTTTATTGCCTTGCATCTGTGGAAATCTTGGATAAACGACTACAATTTCAACGTTTTAACGAAAAATGCACCTATCCAAATGGTTACATAAAGGGGGACGTGTGTAAAGAAGAAGTAAAAGACCAAATAAGAGGCCAAATAGCTTTTTGGAAAAAAGAGTACAAAAAATTAGAACTTGATGTGCTGATTGCAACACCTCCTTGTCAAGGAATGTCGTTAGCTAATCATAAGAAAAAAGACGAATTAGGGAGAAATTCGCTTGTTACGGAAAGTATAAAATTAACGAAAGAATTAAATCCGAAATTCTTTATTTTTGAAAATGTAAGAGCATTTTTAACAACAATTTGTACGGATATAGATGGAAATGATAAAAGCATAAAACAAGCAATAGAACTGAATTTGGCAGGAAATTATAATATTTCTTACCAAATTATTAATTTTAAAGACTATGGAAGTCCTTCGAGTAGAACAAGAACTTTGGTAATTGGTGTACGAAAAAATATAGGCGAAATTACACCTTTAGACATTTTTCCCGACTTGAAACCAGAAAAAACACTACGACAAACGATAGGGCATTTACCAAGTTTGGATTGGGGTGAAATTGATGAAAACGATATTTACCATTCGTTTAAAACCTATAACTCTGAAATGTTAAAGTGGATAAAAGATTTGAAAGAAGGAGAATCTGCGTTTGATAATAAAAATGTAGAGAACTTGCCACAAAGGAAAAAAGATGGCTTGATAATCTATAACGCTAACAAAAATGGTGATAAATATAAACGTCAATATTGGGATAAAGTAGCTCCTTGTATTCATACAAGAAATGATATTTTGTCAAGCCAAAACACGATTCACCCTGTTGATAATCGCGTTTTTAGTATTCGAGAAGTTGCCTTGGTTATGTCTATTCCCGAAAAGTTTAAGTTTGCGGAATTAGATGTGCAGAAATTAAATGCACTTTCTTTAGCAGAAAAACGGCATTTTTTGAAAAAATCGGAAATGAATATTCGCCATTCTATAGGCGAGGCTGTGCCAACGATTATTTTTCATCAAATTGCTGCTTAATTATTATGATTATAAACGAAAAAAACATATCTGAAACAATGAACCTAATAGGTTACGGTTTGGCTAAGTTTGATTTGGCTTTTGTCAAAGAATTTGGATTTAAATCTAAAACAAGTTTTGCTGAGTATGTTGTAAATTTGGGTTTAGCTGCTACTATTAAAGCAGTATTCAATCGTCAAGATAGTTTTGACCCTTATTTTGACAATGGGAGAAAAGGTTGGTGGCAACGAAATCAAAGGGAACATATCAAACATTTTATAGACAGTTTATTTGAAAAGGAAAATGCACACAGCTTTGCAAACATTGTAAAATTATACATTTCAGAAAATAATCGCACTGTATCTTTTGAAACAGAAAAAATGACTCCTATCATAAAATCAAAATTTAAACAATTACAAGAAACGGGCAAAGAAGCAGAGTTTTATTTTATGCAAAATTATCAAACTATCACTTCTTTTGAAAATGGGGCATTAGAAGATGCAAGGCTTTGGGGGGATGGTTATGATTTTCAAATTCAAAAAGAACAAAACTTCTTATTAGCAGAAATAAAAGGAATATCTGCAAATAGCGGGAATATTCGTATTACAGAAAATGAGTTTAATAAGGCAAATGAATTTAAAAATAATTACTTTCTGGTGGTTATAAGTAATTTATATGGTACACCTAAAATGACTGTTATAGAAAATCCATTGACCAAAATAGTTTTTGATAAAAAAGAAATCGTAACAACTCAAATTTATTATAACTCCCAAAATTTAAAATGGTAAAACTATTATGAAAGATAGAGTAATGTATGGTGTTGAACGTTTCAATGTTTTGCAAGATTATCGAACTACTGAGATTTTTCCAAGATTGAAAACAGCATTGGAGTATTCAAGAAAATTGAAGGAAGATGACGGCGTTCACATTCCACTGTTTATTTTTGCAGCTATTTATAATGGGGATAGAATATATAGAGACACGCAATCTGGCTTACAAGTTTGGAATTATGATGATTATAGCGATACTATTTTAAAGTATTTACCTTTTGAAATAGTTTTTAATGAAGGTATGACATGTGGTGGAATAAGTAACAACTGGTCTGATAAGATAGAAAATTGTAACAGTAATGAAGAAATAAAAAAACTTTTTAATTATCCTAATGATGAAATGTTACTTAAATATTCGCAAGTCTGGTAATATCCGTTGGATAGACCAAAAATGTACACCTGATGTGGTTTGCTTTATTGCAGACTGTGTACTCAATTATGTAGATTCGCACCAAGAACAAAAAGCGTTTGTAGTAAATGACATTTGGAATAGCGAATATTTTAATGAAAATGTGCAGGCTGTTTTTAGTAAACCTGATGCACAAAACGAGGGTGCAAGTAGTGAATATGATAAGTTTATTCAGCAGCCTTTAAGAATGTTAGGCTACGCACAAATTTTAAGCTGTGTAAAGAAAGGAAGTCGAAATATATATAGCATTCAAAATTATGATTTGCTAAATTTTATTGCATCAAAAGAACGAAATGCTTACCGTTTTCTTTACGAATATATCGTAAAAGTGCTAAGAGATAGTAATATGCTACAATATTTTGAAGATTTTAAAGCACTTTACGAAAAAGGAACAGCCACCAAAAGCGATTTCCATGTACTAAAAACAGCATATGAAGACTTTATTTTAGCTAATACTCCCATAAATACAAGGGTTGAAATTAGGCGCATTTTTACGAAAGTTATTAATCCGTATGCTTGCGAGAATAAAATAGCAGGCACAGAAAAGGGGCATATGGCAGACCATGTTGTAACGTTCAGCGAATTAATGTATAATCGTTTGAATTGGCGGGATATTGGGAAGCAAAAGGGCATGACAAGGCAGGAATTTGAAGAAACTGTACAAACACACCAAGCAGCAGATTTTAACCAATATTTGATTAACAAAGCCATGGGACAGGTGCGTAGAAAATACGTTTATAGTGAAGTTTCTGATGAATGGGCGAATGATAAAGCAACAGAAGTGCATCATATTTTCATGAAGCATGAATTTCCACAAATTGCTGATTATATGGAGAATATGATAAAATTAACGCCTACTCAACACAGAAATCATGCTCACCCAAATAGTAATTATCGAATTATAAGCCGAGATTATCAATATATTTGTTTAATTGCAAAATCAAATAACATTGAAATATCATTGAGCAATAACGAAGATTTTTATTCAACTGAAAACTTTGTGTATGTAGTTAATACAGGCTTGACAAGTGAATTGCCTAATAATTCGTCATTAAAGTATGTTAGAGAATTTTTAGCAGTATCATATAATCAAAATTTAAGTGATTAATTACTCTAAGTGCCCGCGCATAATTAGTTTATATTGTATAAATTTGAAATTATTTTGAGCGTATCTCTGTCGTCCACAAACAAATCAGCCAAATAGAAATCGCTATCTAGAATATTGGCTTTTCTTA
>CAUJFT010000082.1 GCA_963169475.1 Bacteroidota bacterium
TTAACGAACAAGAAATGCTCCCTTTCACACACATTAAAATAGAAGAAACCCTTAAAAACCTAATGCAAGAAGGGCTAATTACTAATGATAGCAAGGTATTGTTTATAGATGATGGGAGCAAGGACAAAACATGGGGGTTAATTGAGCAAGCTGCCGAAAAACTTCCCTTTGTGAGCGGGATAAAGCTGTCTAATAACTTTGGGCATCAAAGTGCCTTGCTTGCCGGAATGTTTGAAGCCGCCCCCTGTTTTGATTGTATGATAACGATTGATGCTGACCTCCAAGATGATGTTGAAGTAATGAAAACGATGATTCAGCACTTCCTTGATGGAGATGCAATCGTGTATGGAGTTAGGGCGGAAAGAAAAACGGATTCCTTCTTCAAAAAAAATACTGCCCAATCATTTTATAAACTGATGGGAGTTCTCGGCGTAGATATTGTCTATAATCATGCCGACTATCGTTTGGTTAGTGCGGCAGTAGTAGAAGCCTTAAAACAATACGAAGAAAGCAATCTTTTTCTTAGAGGAATCTTCCCATTAATGGGATTCCGCTCTTCTATAGTTCATTATAATCGGTTAGAAAGGGCTGCCGGTCAAACCAAATACCCTCTTAAAAAAATGATTAGTTTTGCCTTTAATGGGATTACCTCATTTAGCGGGGAGCCGCTCCGATGGGTTTCCTACACAGGCATTATCGTGTTCTTGATTAGTATTATCCTTAGTGTATATGCCGTATATTCTTGGCGGGTTTCGGGTACCGTAAAGGGCTGGACCTCTATTGTCATTCCCATGTATTTTCTTGGGGGGATTCAGCTTCTTTGCATTGGAATCATGGGCGAATATCTTGGGAAAATCTATAAAGAAATTAAGAAAAGACCCCGCTTTTTAATTGAGAAAAAAATATAATCTCTGTGATGCAAAGCGGAGGGGAAACATCAAACCCCGCAAAATTCGGAATCGGGTTATTTTTACCACTCTCTAATTCCCGGCGAGATAATAACTTTATTTTATTCTAAGCTCTTTGCCCTAAATCCTCAAAAAAAAATAAATTTTGTCGTATAAATCATTTTTATTAACTTTGCGCCTCAAAACTTTTTAAGTGAAAATTCAATATGATAGATGTAAGCGAATTAAGGAATGGTAACTGCTTCAAATACAACGGAGACATCGTCCAAGTAGTATCCTTTCAGCATGTAAAGCAAGGAAGGTCAGCAGCATTCGTAAGGGTGAAGATGAAAAGCCTTGCAAACCCTAAGATAGTAGAAATCAGCTTTAACTCTGGGGAGAAAGTACAAGACATCAGAATTGAGCATCGCACCTTTCAATACCTTTATGCGGAAGGAGATGACCTTGTGTTGATGGATAATGGTACTTATGAGCAAATCAATGTTGCCAGAAAAGTGATTGACGGCGTTGAATTTTTACTCGAAGGATCCGAAGTCAAGGTGCTATGGAATACAGAAACCGATACTCCACTCACTGTTGAGGTTCCTGATACCGTGATTCAGAAGGTCGTTTACACAGAACCTGGACTCAAAGGCGATACCGCAACAAATGCCTCTAAACCGGCTACGCTTGAATCCGGTGCCGAAGTCAAGGTGCCACTCTTTATTGAAATTGGAGAGCTTATCAAGGTAGATACAGTCAATCGGGTATATTCAGGAAGGGTAAAAGAGTGATATTATTCGTGATTCGGGGCTAGTCCTGAATCTTTTTATATATCTGACCAAATCTATTTTCAAAGAATTACAAACTCTTCGCAAAAAATAGAGATAAATTAAAAAAGAAAGAGAAAAATTTGGAAAATTGTAATTCTTTTTATTGATTGCATCTTTATTCTGCATATAGACCCCTAAAATATAATTATGGCTTTAGATACCTCCACCCTTAGAGAAATATCAGTAAGCAATGGTATTCGGTTTATCAATTATCTCATTGACTGTTTTGTCATAGGATTTTTATTAATCCTTGTTATGGCTGGTTTTTTCTCTATGAGAGACAACTCTGAATCAGCAGTAGATACATTTACAGGCGCGCTAAACCTTTGGGGTTATCTTCTTTGGTTTTTATACTATTTTTTTATGGAGGCGTACCTTGGAGGTAGAACAATAGGGAAAATGGTAACGGGGTCAATCGTAGTAAACAAGGACGGACTTCTGCCTACACCGGCTAATATAGCAGGAAGGACGCTTTGCCGGTTTATCCCGTTTGATATTATTTCATTTATATTCACAAGAGGGTGGCATGATTCTATTCCTGATGTTTACGTAGTAGATAAGAGACAGTGGGAAAATGCTAAAACGATAGAGAAAAATATGGAGGATATTGGTAGATTTGGAGGCGAGAATGTCCAAACTGTTGCATGGTAGTCTTTGAAACACGAGCTTTTACCTTTAATATATAAATTAGACCGTAATAATTTAGGAAAAATGGACTTTAAAGAAATACAAGAACTTATCCGGATAGTGAACAAAAGTGAACTTACGGAAGTGTCCCTGGAAATAGGAGATACTAAAATAAAAATTAAAAAGAGGACGGCAGAGCCAAGCGTGATTTATGCAGCTCCACAGCCTCCCGTGGTTAGCCTTCCTATGCCTCCGCAGGTTATTCATGCTCCTCTTTCTGAAAGTCCTTCGCCTCCTCCGCCAGTCAAGGCGGAAGCCAAGACAGAAAATCTCTATACTTTCAAATCTCCCATGATTGGGACATATTATGCCGCTACTTCTCCCAATGACCCTCCTTTTGTAAAGGTCGGAGATGAAGTCAAAAAAGGGCAAAGAATCTGCATCATTGAAGCTATGAAGCTATTTAATGACATCGAATGTGATGTAAACGGAAAAATCGTAAAAATTCTCATTGAAAACTCGCAGCCTGTAGAATACGATAAACCGCTGTTTCTAATAGAAACTATTTGATTTTTTATAAAAAAATAATCTTTAAACTTATATCCCAACCGGAAATGAGTCAAAAAACAATTAAAAAAATTTTAATCGCAAACCGTGGGGAAATCGCGCTCCGAATCCAGCGTACTTGTCGGGAAATGGGTATCAAAACCGTTGCCCTTTATTCTACTGCCGACAAGGAAAGTCTTCATGTCCGTTTTGCTGATGAAGCTGTCTGTATAGGTCCACCTCAAAGTAAACTTAGTTACTTAAATATGGCCAATATACTCTCTGCAGCAGAAATCACGAATGTAGATGCTATTCACCCCGGCTATGGTTTCCTATCAGAAAATGCAGAGTTCTCGGAAATGTGCAAAGCATACGATATAAAATTTATTGGACCTCCGGGAAGCATCATTGATATGATGGGCGATAAGGCTACGGCAAAAGCTACGATGAAGAAAGCCGGAGTTCCCGTAATACCTGGTTCGGAGGGTATCTTAGGGAGTTATGAAGAAGCCAAAAGTGAAGCGCGAAGAATCGGTTACCCCGTATTGCTCAAAGCAACTGCTGGCGGTGGAGGGAAGGGAATGAGAAGAGTGGATAGCGAAAACGACCTTGAAACTGCATGGAACTCTGCGCGCTCTGAGGCAGGAGCCGCTTTTAATAATCCGGAGGTTTACCTCGAAAAATATATCCTTGAACCCCGACACATCGAAATTCAGGTAATCGGAGACCAATATGGAAATGTTTCCCATCTCTCCGAAAGGGATTGTACCATTCAGCGGCGACATCAAAAGCTAGTAGAGGAAAGCCCAAGCCCCGTCATCACTCCAGAAACCCGAAGAAAAATGGGAGAAGCAGCCGTAAGAGCAGCCGCGTATGTTGGATACGAAGGAGCAGGTACGATTGAGTTTATTTATGATAAAGAAGGAAATTTCTATTTTATGGAGATGAATACCCGTATTCAAGTAGAACACCCCGTAACAGAAGAGATTTTTGACTTTGACCTAGTAAAAGAACAAATCCTCGTGGCTATGGGAGAAAGAGTATCAGGAAAACACTATTACCCACCCGAAAACCGCCATTCTATGGAGGTTAGGATTAATGCAGAAGACCCCCGAAACAATTTCCGTCCGTCAGCAGGTCAAGTTACCAATTTTCACAAACCCGGATTTCATAAGGTAAGGGTAGATACCCATGTTTATGCGGGTTATTCTATTCCTCCCTATTATGATTCCATGCTTGCGAAGCTCATTGTCTCTGCATTTACACGCGAAGAATGTATCAATAAAATGGCAAGAGCTTTGGAAGAATTTATTCTTGAAGGAGTTCATACTACTATTCCTTTTCACAGAAAACTGATGAACGACCCCGTATTTAGGTCCGGAATTTATTCTACTAATTATTTAGAGACGTTCGATTTCTCGGGCTTATAAAAAAATAGGTAACTATCCGACACTCAAGAAAAAGGAAAAAATCGATAAACACATCGGAGGTCTTAGGACATTAAGGGCATACGCTTTTGTAGAGTGGAAGCCCCCGATTATAATAGAGTAATCAAGAGTGAATCATTGTACCTCTTGTAGTAGTCTCGTTGTGGTCATCAAGTACAAGGAACGTTCCCCCAATAGTTGAAATCCCTCTTCCCGTTCTTATAAGGGAAAGATAGCAAATTAGGGCTGAAAAAACAAAAAGAAAAAATTGGAAAAAAAACAAGAAAGCACTATCTTTGTGCTAAGATTTAAACCACATTAATTTTGGAGCAGTTTCTTGTATCAGCCCGTAAGTATCGTCCCTCCACCTTTGATTTAGTAGTGGGTCAGGCACATATTACCCGCACCTTGCGAAGTGCAATTCTGACAAAACAGTTAGCACACGCATACTTATTTACTGGTCCGCGTGGAGTCGGAAAAACAACCTGCGCCCGTATTTTGGCAAAAGCAATCAACTGCGAAGCCCTAACATCTGAAGGAGAGCCTTGTAACAAATGTGGGTCTTGTGAGAGTTTTAACAAAGGACAAAGCCTCGTTATCCATGAGTTAGATGCTGCTTCCAACAATAGCGTAGATGATATTCGCCACCTGATAGAGCAAACGCGATACGTTCCGCCTCAAAGCGCGTCCGGAAAAGAGAAGAGAAGCGTATATATCATTGATGAGGTTCACATGCTTTCCTCCGCCGCTTTTAACGCTTTTTTGAAAACCTTAGAAGAACCTCCCGCACATGTATTGTTTATCTTAGCCACCACAGAAAAGCATAAAATTTTGCCTACAGTCCTTTCGCGTTGTCAGAAATTTGATTTTAGACGGATAAAGGCAGAAGATATTGCGCATCATCTCGTCCGAATTTCGGAAGCGGAACAGATACAATATGAGTTGCCTGCACTCCAACAGATTGCTATTAAAGCGGACGGGGGACTAAGAGACGCACTAAGTCTATACGACCAACTTGTTAGCTATTCGGAAGGAAATCCTATTACCTTTAAAATTGTATTGGAGAACCTAAATATCCTTGATTATGACTATTTTTTTAATGCAATAGACTACATCAATGCAAAAGACCATACCGCCTTACTCCTTTTGCTAAACGAAGTGGTTGAAAAAGGATTTGAACCAAGAGACTTCCTCACCGGACTGATTGGGCATATCCGGAACCTGCTTATGTGCCTTGACCCCAAAACAGTAGAATTAATAGAGACTTCCGAAAATATCAAAGAAAAATACCTCTCCCAATCAAGAGGGGTTCCTCCAATTATCTTGTTAAATGCCTTCAATATTGGTAGCGAGACCGATAGAAATATCAAGCAATCTACTACTACACGTTTTCCGGTAGAGCTAATGCTCTATAAACTTGCTCACCTTACGGAAGCCGTTCAAATTGCCACTACCACTCCTTCTGCTTCACCAGAAAGAGATGAAAAAAAAAACTCCCGTTAGTCCCTGAAAACACCCAAAACCTAACACCAAAAGTAGGAAATTATACAGAAAAAAAACCAAAAAACGCTTACCAAAAAAATAACCAAAATGATAGGCTACAGAAATATAGAACGAATATTCCAAATATTTCAAATTTGAATGACCTAAAAAAAGTACAATCCAAAGACGAAGAAAAAAATAAAGTAAAAGAAGAGGCAGAGGTTTTCCGTATTAATACTTCTGTAAAAATAAGTTCCGAAAAATTTACAGATAATTTCAACCTTTTATTACGAGTATTGGAAGAAGATAAAAACCTTAGCTTGATGTCCGTTTTAACAGTTGCTATTTCAGAATTTAATTTTAATAAATGGATTATCCGAATCCCTTCACCAATCCACGAGCAAATACTAATAAAAGAAAAATCCTTTATTATGAACTATATGCGTAATGGGCTTAATATCAATGATTTGTATTTTGAAATACTAGTAGATGAAACCCTTAATCCTAAGATAGAACTCCCAATAAACGCTCAAGAAAAGTTTCAACTAATGGCAGAAAAAAATCCAAATATAATCCTTTTAAAAGAAATTTTCAAAACAAGGATTATTGACTGATTAAACTTTTAAAAAAAAAATTACTTTAACTATTGTTTTTCTAAAAAAAATATTCTTTTTTTGTCCATTAGTAATATTTTGTTGTAAGTAGGGGTATGTATATATAATCACCACTACATAGATAGGTAGATTTTTGATATATTACATACATAATGATAAAATTATTTAAGAAAAATTTTCATTTATTACAACTTATCTTTTTATTTGCACAAAAAATATTACTAATATGATTTATTGATTATTACCAATTATTCAAATATTTAAATAAAATTAAGGGACACCATGACCAATACCAATCAGCTAGACAGACTTGAATCCACCTTATTTCAGCTCAACGAACTCATACAGCGGTATCAGGAAATTGCGCAAAAGAGGTTTAAGATAGCATCTATAGATGTTGAAATTCTCCGCTTTCTTGACACAGAAGGAGACCAAAAAATGAAAGATATTGGCGATAGGGTGAAGGTGAAATTAAGTAACCTCACCAATCTTGTTGATAACTTGGAGAGTGGTAAGTTAGTACGAAGAGTAAACTCTAAAACTGACCGTCGCTCTATCTTCGTAAATATCACTCCCAAAGGTAAAAAACTTATTACAGAGTACAATTCTTTTCTCCGTGAGCTGACTGTTCGTATGACAAGCAACATGAAGGAAGATGACTTTGGAATTATGTTGGAAGGATTAATGCACATCTCTAAGGTTACAGTAGGCGAAGACGCTTAACTTTGGGTTTGTTCTTGGCTCTTTCTCTCACCTATTTAAGGAGGTGATTTCCTTTT
>CAUJFT010000083.1 GCA_963169475.1 Bacteroidota bacterium
GAGCGCGCTACGATATAGATTTTCCCATTTCTTTTTACCTCTCCTACATATAATGGATTAGATTTATTCCAATCAGTAGTGGGGTTTTGGAAATCATAGATACCAAAAAAAGTTATTTTTTCGTATCCTTTGGGTAGATGCTCTACCTTTTCCATACCTAAAACAAACGATATCTGTAACTCTGTTATAGTCGGTGAGGCACTTGAAAAAAGGTTATTAGCTGTTTCATAATCTGGGTCGTAGCTTTCGGGTAGATACATGGGGATTTGGACGTGCCAAGAAAACTCTTGAATATATCCTTTTTTTGATTCCCACTCATTATTCAAAGGTCCTTTCACTTCCTCTAAATTATCATTTGCTTGTAAAGGAATTACATAAAGTTTAGGTAGCCCACTTGTACCTTTCGATCTCACTCTCATATAAAAGTGGTATCTATCAGCAATTCCCATAATATGCCCAAACTCATGTGCTGGGGTATTATCAATATCTGTGGGGCGAATGTCTTCTATGTTGAAATAACCAACTCTATTACCTATACCATGAACCTCAGAAATTCTACCCATTGAGGTTCTGCCCACCAAAAAAGCACAACAGCCCAAATCTATACGTAATAATTCTTCTTGTAATCTATCCTTTACATCATCGTCCTTCTCATGTTCAATTTTTTTTCTTAACGCATTAGTATCTTTGTTCATAAAAGATTTTAATGCTTTTTTTGAGTCTCCAAAGTTTTTCCCGCCAACAAAAAAAGTATATTTAGCATGGTTTCCCAAACGAACACTTATATCAAACGTAATAGATGGATTTTCTACGGTAGGATTATTCTTTGGTCTTTCATAAACCTGCTTTATATTTGTGATCATATAGTTAATAACCTTATCGTCTAATAGGTTTGCCTGTCCGACAGGATGTCCATCATATTCATCGAAATCATAAGCATAAAGCCAAATAATAGATTGAATTGTAGCTTGGGATTTATCATCATTCCATATAATTTTATACCCTTTTTTCTCTTCGAGTTCTTCCTCATTTTCCCTCAAGCCCTTCAAATTCGCTACGGCTTGGTCATAATATTTCAACACAGAATCTGGTACATAATTTCGGATTGTGCCGTATTTGTCTGCGTATTTTTTGGCATAGGTATCGGGCAAAAAGGGAGGGGTAAAAGGTTGTGAATTTCCTCCCCATTTAGGATTTGCCCACTTATTATTTGCCCATTTGTTTCCATAATTATCGTTTGACATATCTTTCTATATTAAATTGTGAAACAATAGCCCATTTTCTCAAAGCCTCAGCTTTGAGAAAATGAGAAAATATAAATTTACGAAATAATTTGTGATTGTGGCGTATTGCAGCAGTTCCCAAATACTTTTTTGTACAGTTCGGCTTTTTGTAGGGGGTCGGTGAGCAAGTCAATAATAGCCATTGCTTGGGTTTGCTTGTCTATTTCAAGTTGCATTTTTGCCTGCTCAAGGGTGGCTTCTGCTTGGGCTTTTTGCAGCTCAAACTGTTGTTTTTGCAAGGCGATTTGCAGTTCCGATTGGCGGTTTTGCGCTTCTAATAAACTTAGGTGATTCGCTATTTCCTCTTTTTCTGCGATAGCATTCTGCAAACGCTGATTGTAGCAATCTAGTGCCTCTCCTTGCCCCAAAAGGGTATCTACTATCACATGTTCTACGGGCAAAATACGTTCTCTCACGTCTAAAACTACGCCCTTGACCGTAATTCCCGAAACCTCTTGCACGCAAGCAGGGTTTTTGTGTAAATAATGCTGAATAGTAACACTATTGGGATTTTCGATATTTCCGTTACAACAATTTACAACTTCTATTGTATCACATTTTGCGAAGGTTTTACGATTCCCTTCATAATCTATCACCGTACACAAGTCTTTCAGAATGTCGTCTAAAACTGTTTGTGCGTTTTCCGGTGTTTCCATGACCTCCAAAAGCATTTGTTCCAAACCGTCCAATTTTACGGTTATCACCGAATCGGGATGTCCGTTTGTGAATACAAAACTTACATCATGCAAGTAGGTCACAGACAAATATTGTTGCGACATTTGGCGAAACACAAAATTTAGCACCCGACTATAATTTGTATTTTCTAATTGGCGAAGGGTCGTTGTTTCATTTTCTTCTGTGTAACTCTCTGTATTTGTGGTATTTATCTCCACTTGTCGGTGCGCCGAACTCTCGGAAACGCTTTTATCTATCGCATTTTGGAGGGTGTTGTTGAACTGTTCCCGAACAGAGTTTAAAGTACTGATATGCTCCGCTCCACTACTGCTGCCGCTTGTTGTTTGGCTGCCACTTCCGCCTCCAGAAATATTACTCCCACCGCCACCGCCTCCGCCGCCAATCGAAAATAGTCCCTCAATTGTAACACTCAAGCCTCCCCCCGCTTCCCATTGCCCTGCTTGTCCCCATGTATTTTGGTTGGCATTGGTATTTGCATAGTTTTGAGTGGAATTTAATGCGTTTGTATTGCTGCTTTCATCGCCCGTTTTGGTCTGCACTTCTGACTGCAATATGTGTTCTAATGTATTCGCACTGTTATTTGAAAATGAATCCAATACGTTTTCTGACTTTGCTTTGGTAATTTCTTTTTTGCTGTATGAACGAATGGAAATACTCGTTTTTTCACCGGGTAAAAGGGTAAATGTACCTACTGTTTTTGCTGCGCCATAATCTCTTGCGTAAGTTGCTACTTTGTTGTGTTCTACCAAATAAAGACGAGGATAAAGCAAAGGCTCGCAGCGATATTCGATGTCTATTTCCCCCGCAA
Source organism: Bacteroidota bacterium (assembly GCA_963169475.1). Taxonomy (GTDB): domain Bacteria; phylum Bacteroidota; class Bacteroidia; order J057; family J057; genus JAAFHL01. The sequence goes on from CAUJFT010000083.1 coordinate 2,788, forward strand.
AATTGCGGAAAAAGAAAGGAATATAGCCCTCTTTGATGTAAGCCGCCATCTGATACGGATTTCCAAATTTAGGAGAAATTTTTACTAGGTTCGCCGTTTTTACCTCGTAATTGCTTTTGCCTTTCATCCATTTCTCTTGTGCTTCTTTGTTCACAAATCGGGGAATAGATTGGTAGGGACTCTCCTTGTTACTTCTCGTTTCTTCTTGATTTTCAAACGGAATGAAAGCTCCTTTTAGCAAATGTTGATTCACAAAAATGCCGTAACTACTCTTCACCCCGTCAAACAAACCAATACATTCCTTCAAAATTTCTTCATACGACAAGGATTTTGCCCTCGTCCAAACATCTCGTTCTTTTTTCGTCCAATACGTCCGTTTAAAATACTCCAACGGAATCGAAAGCGGTATTACATTCTTTACCTCAAAGGTAGTGTTTGCGGGTAAATTGTAATTCAACTTCGGGGCTTCGCCATCGCCTAACTCAACCAAGGGCTTGGGAGGAAGGCAGGTATGCGGTGTGTAATCAATGGAATTTGGCATAACTTTATTT
>CAUJFT010000084.1 GCA_963169475.1 Bacteroidota bacterium
AGACCTTACGAAAACCTATTGGAAACCTATTTGTACTCCCGCAGTATGGGACTCCACAGACAAAGACAATTGGGGCTTTGAGCAGGTATTCAGAACCCCAGAAAAAGGGTTGGGTTATATTCGCGAAGAAGATTTAAGCAATCTTTATCAAGAGATAAGTGTTAATAATCCTATTGATATAGAATCGTATGCTTTAAAAAGCAATACCAAAATCTTAGGCTGGGTCCATCACAAAGATAACTATATCCGTAATTTACCAAGAAGTGGGCAGTTTGACACTCCGGAGTGCAGAGATATTTACCAAAAAAGTCCTCTCCCCTCCCCTATTCTTCCTATTTCGAAGGAGGAAATCACCTTAAAAAAGCTAAGATGTAACGGAAAATATAAAGTATCTTGGTGGAATCCTTATCACGTATTATCGGATACCAATGTATCCACGATGGCAGAAGGAGAAATTATTCGTTCGGGGTACGAAGCCTTCCAACATAAGATTATTCAGAGCGAAGCAGGAACGCTAAAAATCCCTGTTCCTCCTTTGCACGCCTACGATATGACAAGAGAAGACCCTTATCTACCAGATTATGCCTACAAAGTTTCTTTGACAGAGCCATTCATTTCTCTAAATCCCCTTGACAAAAATTCTAATATCCGGTGGAAATCTACTCCCGTCAATAAGCCTTCTTTGGAGACTGTAGAAGTAAAAGTAGCGCGATTAAAAAAAGAAAAAAAGAAACAATATCAGTTTATTCTCTCCTCCGATACGATTCACTTACCCACAAAACCGCATAAAAAAACTTTACCCTCCCTTACTCCAAACGGCAAAATTTATGGCTTTGTCTCCAAAGATAGACAAATTTTTGTAAAGAACGCTGAAAAAGATACGACATTCAATGTTATTAACCTTGCTACTCCTATAAGATTCCAAAAAAATACTCCTATTGTTTTTGAGGAAAATATGATTTACGGCATAGATACCAAAGGTTACCCAGTCATCATCACTAACACGGGAGGAAAATGGAGCGTAGTACTACTTTCTGACCCGGAACTGAGGGAAGAAACCACTGTTTTTATTCCCTCTACCCCAAAAACTATAGTCTATCCCGAAAGCAACGGATTTATCTATCAAGGTAAAAATAAATTATATTACAAAGTTTATCCGTTTAACCCTTGTGAATGTGAGAAATAGAGTAGATAAGAGAGATATAAACATAAGTAGTTCTTAGTTTTTAATGATAAGTTCTTAGTCTTCATAAGTAGTTCTTAGTTTTTAATGATAAGTTCTTAGTCTTCATAAATAATTGTTTATCAGTTTTTTAACTGAAAATAATATCATAAACTAACTTCAAACCAGTACTTAGGGTAAATAGATTTAGGCTTTGGATATTGACACTATATAAATATAACCTTCCCCATCAACCCTAAAAAACGTATAGGGAGTCGCAGATACACACATCTGCCCACCGTCAATTCGCGCTTACCTCCATCAAAAACCTAAACCTACCCGACACATTTATATTTTATACTGCGGAGTTCTAAAAAATTATCTTATATTTGCTTCGTTTTCCTAATCTTGAAAAGGGCGATTTCTTCGTATCTTCCGTATAATGAATAATAATTATGAAACATCTTATTTTTGGGATAATTATCGGTTTTCTTTTTTTAATTGCTTCCTATAAAGTAATAGACTCTCCTTCTCTCCATACACCAGCCCCTAAGGGTGAGCCGGAACGTCAGTCGGAAGGAAAAGAGCATCGTAAACAAAGGGCAGCATGGATTGAAAAAATACACGCGTGCGCACCGGGAGTTAATTGGCGCGCCATTGAAATGGAAAATCAATTAGCACTTAATAAAGAACGCTCATCTAATTATTACAAAAATGGCAAAACTATGGCAACTTCGGATACGATTGCAGGAGATATTATTGGAGAATGGATGGAAGTAGGCGCGCCCAATCAAGCAGGACGAATTATCTTTGCCGATTATGTAGCGACTTCTCATAAAATCTATGCAGTATCTGACGGAGGAAGCGTATGGAGAGGGAATGAAGACGGAACGGGATGGCAATGCCTAAACGATTTTTTTCAAGTAAAAAATGCTATTTCATTAAGGGTAATTCCTAATACAAACGGCACAAATCGCATTATTATCGCAGTAGCTGCTTATAAAGCGGAGTGTTTTTTCTATTCAGATGATGAGGGAATTACGTGGCAAACCCCTATTGGAGATTACCCCATTATTGTCGATAAAGGCGGAATTTATGAATGCGTTGTTTCCAATGATGCACAACGAACCATTTATCTGATTGCCAACGGAAATACAGAATCGGCTTTGTATAAATCTACGGATAATGGAACTTCTATTACGCTAGAACTACCTATGAGTTATACTACTTATGGAGGACCGGATAAAATGGATATTTGGACAGATGAAGATGGGTCAGGAAATTTATATCTTCTTTCCAAGAACAAATGCTATCAATACACAAACAATGATTTTGACCTCAAAGGCAGCATTAGCAGCCCT
>CAUJFT010000085.1 GCA_963169475.1 Bacteroidota bacterium
TGCCTTGCTTCTGACTTCATCAAATGGGCATAAAACTCGGCAATTTCGGGGTCGTTGATATTGTCCGATATTACTTTAAAACGCTCACAGCTTCGGGCTTCAATCATGGCACAAAGCAGCAGTCTATCTGCCAGCGTTTCCTCCTTAGACTTACCTGATTTTTTCAAAAACTGCATGAGTTCCAATACATAATCATCTTTCCTTTCTTTTCCAAGCGTATATCCCCGTTTTTTGATAATCTCATGTACCATCTGAAAATGCCCCATCTCTTCTTTGGCGAGTGCTGCCATTTTTTCGACGAGTTCTGTATGTTGAGGATATAAGACGATTAGGGAAATCGCAGTAGAGGCGGCTTTTTGCTCACAATAGGCGTGGTCTGTTAGGATTTCGGAAAGATTGCCTTCTACCACCATTTTTACCCACCAAGGATCGGTCAAGAGTTTCAAGTTCAGCATTTACGCGGTTGGATATGATTTCTTTATTGGTAATTTTTTACAAAGGTATTAAAGTCCACATTTTTTTCAAACATTTTTTCTCCAAAATAAGTAGAAATTGCCCGCATGGTGATTCCATCTATAAAGCCTGCTTGTTTGTACATACCTTCCAAATTGGGTTTTAAAATAATGGTAGTGGGGAAAGCCATTTGTCCATTCATCAGGCTAATTGCGAGTTCATTGAACTGCTGTCCCTTGGCGGAGTATTTTTGAGTACCCACATGGAGAGATTCTGCCTCTGCATCTAATTTTACAGGGTGAAATTTTGTGTTGAGTATCCGGATAAGGGCGGTATCTCTATAAGTAGATTTATCCATTTTTTTGCACCACCCACACCAATCTGTGTAAACATCCATAAACAACGGCTTTCCGTCTTTTTGTGCTTCCTTAACGGCATCTTCTAATGACTTCCACCTTATAGGAGTGGTAGGCTGCGGCAGCGCAGCGTACTGAGAGGTTTTACACCTTATGATGAAAAATGCCGCAAGCAACGTAACAGAGAATAGCAAAATGTAATATTTTTTCATCTAAATGAAGATGGATTAGAAATTTGCCGTAAATTTACAACTTTATCAAGGAGTTTGTACGCATTTCCCCTTTTTTTGTTTTATTTATCGCAGGAATGAAAGAAGTTTTACAGAAAGTAAGAAGATTAGAAATAAAAATCAGGCGAATGGTAAATGATATTTTTGCCGGCGAATATCATGCCGTTTTTAAAGGGCAAGGACTTGAATTTGATGAGGTAAGACACTATCAATACGGGGACGAAATCCGGTTTATAGATTGGAATATTACTGCTCGGACGGGTGAAGTGTTTATCAAACAGTTTAAAGAAGAAAGAGAACGGACGCTTTTTGTGTTATTTGATGTGAGCGGGTCTGAAGACTTTGGGACAGAAAAAGAAAATAAACTGATGATAGGTACTGAAATAGCCTCTATCTTGGCTTTCTCTGCACTAAAGAATAATGATAAAATTGGAATGGCAACCTTTACAGATAGGATTGAGAAGTATTTTCCTCCGGGTAAAGGGCGTAAACACGTGCTTGCCATCGTAAAAAGCCTGCTTACCCATAAAGCCCAAAACCTACGCACTAATATTGCCTTTGCCTTGGATTTTATTCGTAAAACTCAAAAACGAAAGAGTATTATCCTTATTATTTCGGATTTTCTGGATATAGATTATGAAATATCGCTAAAACACCTCGTCAAAAAGCATGAAGTCATCTTGATACGACTACATCACCCTAATGAAGTACTTCAAGAAAGCGGAGGCGTTATTCCTATAATGGATATGGAAACGGGCAAGATGGTATGGATTAATGCCGGAGACGGAGCTTATAGCCGTAAACTTCGGACTGAATTTGAGCAAATTGATAAAAATCTAATTCAGCTTTCTAATAAACTCAAAATAGATTATCTTTCTGTAAATACGCAATTAGATTATTTTACGGTACTTGAAAATTTTTTTAAAAATCGAAAAATAAGAGCGCGCAGCTAAACGGATTTAATGCGGTTGCTAGAAAAATTCTCTCTACCTTTGCAAATAAAGCTTAGACGACATGCCCCAAAAGTTAAGTTTGGACTCGCTCCATAGATTAAGCAAGCAAGCGTTTATTGACGCTCCCAAAAGCCCTATTTCTGTGATTTTGGAAGATGTCAGAAGTATGAATAATGTGGGTTCGGTATTCAGAACCGCAGATGCCTTTCTGATTGAAAAAATCTATTTATGTGGGATTACTCCTACGCCTCCTCACCGCGAGATTCGCAAAACGGCTTTGGGCGCAGAAGAATCGGTAGTTTGGGAGTATTGTGAGGGAGTATTACCGCTTATCGCTATGCTAAAGCAGGAGGGATATACCATCATCGCGGTAGAGCAAACTACTGACGCTGTCTTTTTGCCGAACTTTCAGCCTCAAACCGAAGCCAAACTCGTGGTTATTTTTGGAAACGAAGTAGAGGGCGTTTCGCAGGAGGTGGTGGACGCTTCGGATATTGTATTGGAAATTCCGCAGCAGGGTACTAAGCATAGCCTCAATGTCTCTGTAGCAGCAGGGATTATTTTGTATGACTTATGGTCAAAAATTAAGGTCTCTTAACAAAAATCAGACGTATCACTATGCCCTCTAAACGAAATATCAAGGAAGACTATCTACGTGGAGAGGATTCTCTCCACGGTTTTTATAATTATTCGATAAATAACCCGGATTTTCGGAAGATAATGGAGCAAAAAAAATATCCTGAATCTATCCGACAAGTGGTAAGCGCGTATTTTAGACAACAATACGCCTCCTTAGAACTTTCAGAAAAAACAGCTCTCAATCTACAACTTATCGAATCTCCCAATACTTATACGATTACTACGGGACACCAACTGTGCTTATTTGGAGGTCCGCTATTTACAATTTATAAAATCCTCAGTACCGTTTGTTTGGCAGAAACACTCAAGGAGCAGTATCCAGAGAATCATTTTATTCCGGTTTTTTGGATTCACGGAGAAGACCATGATTTTGAAGAGATAAATCATTATTTTATTAATTTTTATCAAAAGAAAACGTATCCAAGCAGCTTTTCCGGAAATACAGGGAAGCATCTACTGACAGCGGATATTCTCCCCTTAATTCCCGAAAGTTTTCCGGAGGATTTGCAGCAGGCCTATCGCCCGGGTAAAAGAATGGACGCTGCATATTTCCATTTTTTTCATCTTTTATTAGATGAATATGGAGTACTTATCCTCAATGCGGACACACCGGAACTAAAAAAATGCTTTATTCCAATGATGAAAAAGGAACTGAGCGAAGGTCTAACCTTTGAGGCAGTTACCCAAACCGGAAATGAGATGACAGAACTTGG
>CAUJFT010000086.1 GCA_963169475.1 Bacteroidota bacterium
CCTTGGGATACAACCCTATTTCAACCCTTGTTAGATACAATGTTGAGAAAACACGGACAAAGCCCTATTCTTTGTATTTCAACCCATTTTCATACTGACCGTACTTGCGGCGTTGAGTTCTTGAACCAAAAAGGAGTAAAAACGTATGCCTCTACTCATACGCTCCAACTTTGCAAAGAGCGGAATGAAAAAATCCCTGCATTTGGATTTTCAAAAGACACACTTTTTAGATGCGGAGATTATACCTTCCGTACCTATTTCCCCGGACCCGGTCATTCTCCTGACAACATTGTAGTATGGATTGACAAAGCAAAGCTATTGTACGGGGGGTGTCTCATAAAAAGTACCGAAAATAACAGCCCCGGTAACCTTGAAGATGCTTCTCCTTCTTCTTGGTTAAAAGCGATGAAGCTTCTCCAAAAAAAATTCCCTAATCCTGATTATGTTATACCAGGACATTATTCATGGGCTAATCCCCACTCTATCAAACACACTATCCAAATTCTTCGGCTCTATTTGCGTGCAAATAGTGCGCGTAAATAAATATTAATTCTTTCAAGGGGATTGCCGGTCATTTTGCGAATGGCTAAAATAGAATCGGCATATTCTTAGCCGATTCCATTACTTGAAGTGCATGAAGTTTACTTGTCTTTCTCTTTTCGCTTATTGAAGTAGGTATTTACGCGTAGTTCTGCATTCTGACGGATATTTGCCCAGAATAAATTATAGTCTCCTACGTGAAAGTTCTTTTGAATGGGAAACCGAATAGGATTTTGGACCCAAAGCAAGCCTCGATGATTCTTGGTATAGAGTTTACGATTAGGATAATAGCGGTAATCTCTCCATACTAAACCCAAATGCGCGTTGGGGTCGGAGACAGTAGTATCTACCTTCCATGTAATCGGATTTACTGCTAATGAATTATAGTACCATTCTTTATACTTTGGGTATTTTCCATACAGATATGAGTTCCAATTTACTACGCAGCCTACCTCATCGGGGTTATTGCATATAGGGATAGAGCGGAAAGCGTTATTTGGCACTTTATATCCTATAATATAAGCCACAATCATTTGCTTTTGGAGAGGAGTACCCTCTATTATTTCTTGTATTAGGCGGATTGCATGAATAGTACCCTGACTATGGGAGGCGAGAATAAAAGGTCGGTCGTTATTATAATATTTTAGATAATATTCAAAGGCATCTTTTACATCTTGATACGCAAACGCAAGGGCATCGCGCTCGGATACCGTATCTTTAGCTGAAAAACCCGGATAGGTCATTTGCCGGTAGCGGGGGGCATAAACTCTTGCGACTCCGTTAAATACAGTTGCCTGATTTTTAATTGCCTTGTAATCAACCATGTAGTTCTGAACGGAATCTCTTATATCGGCATTCCAAAATTTTTTACTATGATAGATGGTAGGGTGGATATAAAAAACATCTACCTCTGCAGAACTCTGCCTATCCTGAAATTGAGGGTCGGGAGTGAGGTCAGCCATATCAGACCGCGTAGGAAGTGCCGCCCAATTCGTAGATTTGCTATAATCAGGGGCAGGGGGATGCGCCTGAGTGTTAAATGGTGTTTTATGAATGGTGGCGCACCCCCAAAATATCGTCAGAATGGGGATTAGATAAACCCCTGTAGAGAACTTATTCATACGCTGAAATCTGTAAAAATAGCTTTTAGCATAAGTCGTTCTTTTAGGCGTATCATTACGGGATTACCCGTGAATTATCCAATATATAGGTGTTTAATGCGTGTGTCCTTCGTGGCTTTCTCCCGCTGCTCCTTCATGAGAATGTTCGTCTCCTAATTCTCTTGTCTTCATAATGCTATCTACTAAGCGGTTTAATTCTTTTTCGTCCACGCTATACATCATATTATACTCCTCTATAAAATCAGATTTTCGGAAGAGTTTTTTATAGGTAATATACTCCTTCTTGACTAAATCAACCGTCTCCGGAAAGGCTGTTTTTACATCAAAGTCCCATGTTTTGGAGATAAAACGGCTACTCTTCCCAAACAATACTAATTCTCCATAATACTTCTTTCCGTCAATAGAAATAGAATCCTCTTTTAACGCTCCATCTGGAGCTTTATCCATTTTGTTTTTGTCATAATAAATATCATTCCATAGAACATACTCCTCCCCGGCGGCATTGAGTAAGCCATCGCTATTTACTTCTACCTCAAATTTATCTCCCTTTACCTCTACTTTATGGTTTCCTTTTCCCAAATCAATTTCGACTCCCTCTTTGGAAGATAGGGGATAAGAATTTCCATTTACCTTAATATCCAGATTTTCAGCGGTTGGATTATCGAGCCATACTTTATAGGATTCCTTTTTGCAAGAAAACAACAAAAAAGTAACTAACACTAATAGAAAAAATGATTGTTTTTGCGTCATAAATTTTGGATTAGTGGTACAAAGATACACATTAAACAAAAAATAGCGTTATATTTTTTTCAAATCTAAACATTCATCGGCTTTTATGGTTAAAAAGTCGAATTTTTAGCCGCAAAAAACCTCGTTTTTTGAGATTAAAGATACATTTTTTATTGAAAAAAGGAAAAAGAATAATGGAACTTTATGATATTATTATAGTAGGGGGCGGAATGGTAGGAGTAAGTGCTGCCTATAAAATCCAGACCCGTTATCCACATCTTCGGATTTTGCTTCTTGAAAAAGAGGAGCGTTTATCCATGCATCAGACCGGAAGAAATTCCGGCGTGATTCACTCCGGACTGTACTATAAGCCCGGCTCCTATAAGGCAAAAAATTGTGTTTCTGGTAGAAGAGAACTCGTAGCGTTTTGTAAAACCCATAAAGTGGCCTATGATGTTTGTGGGAAGGTAGTGGTAGCTACTCACAAATCAGAGCTGCCATTCCTGAATAAGATTTTTCAAAATGGGCTGGCAAACGATACCGAAGGAATCCAAAAAATCGGGGTAAAGGAAATTCGCGACATCGAACCTTTCTGCACTTCCGGAATTGAGGGAATATGGGTGCCTTGTACCGGCATCGTAGATTTCCCCGGAGTAGTTCACAAAATGGCGGAACTGATATCTCAGCTTAACCCTACTAGTAAAATCCTTACCGGACACGAAGTAAAAGAAGTGATAAGAGGAGAAAACTATTCGACAGTAAAAGCAGGGGGTGAAACTTTTTTTGGGAAAAAAATGATTTTTTGTGGAGGGCTTTTTTCTGACCGCCTTGCCCATAAGGACGGTCTCAAAACAGAGACCCAAATTGTAGGGTTTAGAGGAGATTATTATGACCTTACCGAATCCGGAATCCATAAGGTAAAAAACCTCATTTATCCGGTTCCTAATCCGGCATTTCCTTTTCTTGGAGTACATTTTACCCGAATGATACATGGAGGGGTCGAGTGCGGACCTAATGCCGTCTTTACCTTTAAGCGTGAAGGCTACGGGAAAACAGATATTAGTTTGAGGGATACTTGGGACGCTTTGACATTCAGGGGTACATGGAAGTTTTTTCACAAACATTGGCGATTTGGGGTAGATGAATATCGGAGAGCTTTTTCCAAAAAATTGTTTCTTACGCGTCTCCAAAAATTGATTCCTTCTCTTACTATGGAGGATATTACCGAAGGACGGTGCGGGGTGAGAGCGATGGCTTTATCTCCGCAAGGCAATATGATAGAAGATTTTGAGATTGAATGGTCTGAACATGCAATTCATGTGCTAAATGCTCCTTCTCCGGCAGCTACTGCGGGGTTAGCGATAGGGGAAGAAATCCGAATAATGGCTGAAAAATATTTTAATTTAAAATAAAATTTATTTTTTATTCTTCCATAGGTGGTTTTCATTCTGTATTAATAAATTGATAATGAACAATCTATTTGCTTTTTTTTTAACAATATTTCCGGTTTTGATTTATGCTCAACCTGACTCAATCCACGTAAAAACTGGCAAGCTATCTTTGCTACCAACGATGGTATTTGAAGAGGGGGAAACAGAGATGCTGCCCAGCGGCGACCAGCAAATTTTAGTTATGCGGTATATGATGGGAGAAATTCCGGTTGGAGATTCTATTTATCACGAGTTTAAGGTGAAAAATTTAGGCAGTAGCCCCTTAATTTTTACAAATGTAGTCCCTGACTGTGAATGTGCAGTAACCTATTTTACCGAAGGAGAAATTCAGCCCGGTCAATATGGGATAATTGCTGCCGGTTTTAGGATGAAGGAAGTCGGTAAAATGCGTCATATCCTTACTATTTTATCCAATATGCCCTCCGGTTCAGATTTTATAGAAATTTATGCCGAAGGAATTGAAAAAAAATAAAAAATACCCCTATATTTGCAACGCTTTTGGCGACTTAGTTCAACGGATAGAATAGACGTTTCCTAAACGTTAGATCCGGGTTCGATTCCCGGAGTTGCTACTAAAAACTGCTCTCATCGGGGCGGTTTTTGTTTTTTTAGAAGGACTGTAATGGTTACTATGGATTGAATTTTAGTTGGTATAGATTCAGCATTATAAGTTTGCATAAAATTAATCTTTTTTATTTCGGAAGAAATTTTCGGTGGTGTCATAAACAAAATGGTGTATTTTACAATTAAATGATAATCAAGGGCTATGATCAATACATTCGCTGATTTATGACACCACCTGGGTTTATTTATCTATTACGAGTTTTTCTGTCCAGACTCCTCCGAAATCAGGCCGAATGGAGAGGGTATAATATCCGGTTGGGAGTTGGAGGAGTACAAATCCGGTTTGGGAGTTACCGGCAGGGAA
>CAUJFT010000087.1 GCA_963169475.1 Bacteroidota bacterium
GAACTAAGGCTTTGTTGATATTTTTGTTCTATATCTGCCCCTTGCGTGGCTTTGAGGTTTGCTTCGCAAATAGCAATTTGCTGCTTGGTGTAGCTATCATTTGTTTGGTATTCGAGCAAAAAGTCATAGCATACTTTGGCATATCCCCATTGTTCCTCCCGGAAATAGGCATCACACTTGGGTCTCATTTCATTGTACTTCAATAGATTGTTGTCTATGGGGCGAAAATAAAACTTGTTATTCAATTTATTTTCAGATAAGGTTTTTGGTTGGGGTATTTTGCAATAACCGCTTTGCGCGTGGCAGAAAAAACCTCTTGAATCTCTTTTCCTTGTTTTGTCATTTGTTCCACAAAAGCCTCAGTAAAAGGGGAGAGATTGCCTGTGCCACCGTATGCTTCACTCCCTTCTTCGGTGGCATAGCCAATAAAAAACTCCTGTTCGGGATAGGTTTCGCCCATGTCTTTGGAAGATCCTATAATGGGGGCTTTGGTATCGCCATTGCCTTTGCCTTGATACCAACCCTTTGCAGGCGGATAAGAGCGGCAAGCATCTAAGAGCAGGATATTTTGGGTTGTCCCTGCTTTTTTCATTTGCCCTATTATCATGCTCATCGGGATTGCCTCATTGGGCAAGTCGTCACCCGAAGCATTGGGCGATAGGTCGGTAGGGATAAAATAATTGGTCATCTCCACAGCAGTAGGCGAAGCTTTATGGCGGATACCATGTCCAGAATAGTAGAACAAAGCGGCTTCTTTGCCTTGTAGCTGCGCCCCAAACTCGTCTCGTATGGCAGTTTTCATGCCTTTGAGGTCGAGGTTGTATTTATCAATGACAAAAAATCCACAAGTGCGAAGCGCTTGTGCCATAGCTTGTGCGTCTCGCACAGGCGTGGGCAGGTCGCTCTGTGTGCCTATATAGTCGCCATTGCCAATCACAAGGGCAAGGCGGGATTGGGCTGCAAGCAGCAATGGAAGGAATAGAATGAGGAAAAGTAATCGTTTCATAATAAGTACGAGTTTAATAGGACAAAGATAGTAACTTTATGGCTTTCAGCCCTTCAATCGGTATGGAATACTGAAAATAAGCCCTTTCCCATATTGGGGTTATTTCAAATGCTCAATTTCCACAATCATTACCACCGCTTGGGGTTCATTCCCTACACTTTGAAATGCAAGATTATCTGGGTCAAAAACCACCTCATTTGCGGTGGCAAGTTTTCCTTTCAAGGCAGTGGTAACTCTTTCTGCAAAACTTCCCGGTCTATTTTGGATACTTGCCTTTATTTGCTCCATATCTAAGGATTCAGGAGAAGTAACGATACACATATAATCTATTCCTATGGTATTATCTAATCGAATGTAATTGTCAGGAGGTAAAGCGTTCCTTTCTCCTTGTTGTAAGTAGGGGCTTTGTCCTTGCAACGGAAATAAATCATATAAATCGCCTGTTTTCAAATCAGAACCGATGATATATGTATAGGCAGCTTGTTTTTGGGTAAGAAACATTTGATATTCTGTACCTGAATGATAGCCTTGTTTCATGCGATAAATGCCAAGTGCGGCTTTGTTTGAGATAGCACTACCGATAATAGGGGCTTTGGTTGTGAGGCGGGTAACAGGCATTGCTCCTCCATTTTTTAGCCAAAAGGAAAAATTTCCTGAAAGCTGTAATTTTTCAGGATTTGTGGGCATTTCGATTGGATTAGCAGTGGGACTTACTTGTTTATTTTCTACTTGAGTAAAAGTCCCCCCTTTGCGGTAAGCCATACGCAATAAGCGGTCTATGATATGGTTAAGGGTATCTCTTCTGACGGCATCATCTTCCCAGCTACTTCGAGGCATCAATCGAAACTCTTGCATCAGCAAAGCCTCATCTTGAAGGGCATTGAAAGACACCAATAAATACACTTTATTGTCTTTTCTTTTTTCTATTTTGCCCAAAACAACGACTTCCGCGCCCCTATGTTTGAGGCTATCCTGTGTGTTTTTAGCGATTCCTTTTACCTCAGTTATTGCCTTTTCACTTTCGATTTGTTCTTGTAAATCCGCCAAATATCGTCTTTGCAATAAATGACAATCAAAATCATAACGCTGCGAAAGCAGGCTTTCAAACTCTATGGTAACTGCTTCTGCATCAGGCATATTTTCGTCTGTATCCATCTGATTCGTTGAAAAAGTCCAGATATACGCATTGTAACAAATGCCCATTTGTGTATAAGCAGGTACAAACCATAATGAAAAAATGAGCATGTAAATGTATTTCATTGTAATAAAAAAATATAAGATGCAAAGATAGTTTTTATTTATGTATGTTCAAAATATTATTACTTTTGTTTTTGGGAAAGGGTGTTCGGCTTGAAAAACAAAAAAGTTAAACTGACACGGACTAAAGTCCGTACACCCAGCAATACTGTATATTTTATGCAAACAGAAAGAAAAGTAACATGGTACGAGGAATCAGAAAGGGAAACCTTTGTGAGAGGTAAGCAATATTTGATGGTGATTGGTATCAATACTTATCAAGATTTTACGCCTTTGGTTAATGCACAGATAGATGCCCTTGCTGTGCAGGGTTTGCTTACGAAATACTATGGTTTTAGCCCAGACAATCAGGTAGTATTGTATGACTCTGCGGCTACGCTCAAAAACATTACCTATCATTTGCGCGAAATGGTTAAGAAGGTACAAAAAGAGGATAGTTTGTTGATTTATTTTGCAGGGCATGGCTATTATGATAGGACTACCAAAATTGGCTATTTAGTACCTGTTGATGGAAAAAAAGGCGATAGTAATAGTCTTTTTTCTAATTCCCTTTTGCGGGATATGCTGCGGGCAATTAATTCTTTACATACCTTTTTGGTCTTAGATGCTTGCTTTTCGGGTTCATTACTTGTAGCGCGAGACGCAGAGGATAGCTCAAGCCTTGCCGAAAATATAGAAGCCTATCCTTCTCGTATGGCATTGGCTGCGGGGCGAATTGAAACAGTAGTAGATGGCTATTATCAAGAAAACAGCCCTTTTGCCCAAGCTTTTCTCAAACGTTTGCAAAATAACGAACAATATAAATTGCCTGCTTCAGAGATTATTCAATTTGTGAAAAAAGCCGTAGCCAACAATGCCAAACAGCAACCCTGTTCGGGTGTGTTATTTGAAACGGGGGATTTGCAAGGAGAATATGTATTTTACAAAGAAGATAAAAAAGGCTCTACAAATATAGCATCCAAAAAAGTGGATGATGGAAAACCAAGCTATCGTGAGCCAGAGCCAAGCCCTAATTGGGTGGATAAGATAATAGACCTTTTTAAGCGAAACAAAATCACAGGGATAATCATTTTGCTTGCGACTTTGATTATTGGGGTAGGTAGTGTGATAGAGGCAGTAAAAAGTATTACGAAATTGGGACAAAAAGAGAAGGAAAAAGATACGGTTTTTGTACAACCTATAAAGCCAGAAGATGCAACGCAACAGGAGATAGTCAACAAAGTGCCTAAGCAGGTAGAGCCGTCTAAAACAAGCGAAACAAGCCCTACGAGGGAGAAAACGAAGCCTACAAAAGGGGAAGAAATACCGAAAAAAACGACAGAAAGTCCAAAGTCTGAAAATAAGCCTGAAGTCCCTGCCCCTAAACCAGAGCCTGCAAAGCCACAGACTTTTGTAGCTACTTTGACTTTGAACGCTACTTATAGCGAAGGCACAATCAAGATAGACGGAAAAGCGGCAGAAATCCTTGAAGATAATCTCCTTATCAAAAAAATCCGCGTGCCAGAAGGTAATCACCGTATTTCGGTAGAGGTAGAGGGAAAGCCACTTTGCGAAAAACAGCAGTTTTTTTCGGCTAATACCACGCTGAATATGGCTTGTAGGTAGGCGTTTTTTGTGTTTTGTTCACAGTTCAAAGTTCCAAACTGTGAACAAAAATTTTTTTATCTTTGCATGACTAATACTAAAATGAGATAAAAAAGTCGTATATTTGCGAAATGAAAGTATTAGATTATAAACAAGCAATAAAAGAGAGTGTTTGCGAGCTAAAAGTGTTAGAGGCTTGTCAGACGAAAGTTCGTTTCTAAATTATGTTAGATTTTTGCGTTACCTAAAAGAAGGTTCAGCGGCAAACCAAACGATAAGTAGTGGTCTAGTAGGGTTAACGCTTCGTCAAGGACAATGAATTTGGCGTGCGTATAAGCAAGTGGGTTTAACGGGCTTGTTGAAACCGGGGTTTGCCGGAACAGTTGGTAATTTAAGTTATGTTGAGATAAGTCATTTACAGTCGTTTTTGCGAAATAGTGAAACGGACTTAAAGCAGGAGCAGATAGGCGATTGGATAAGGAGTAGTTTTAGTGTTCATTACAGTCAATCAGGCATATCAAAATTACTTAAGCGATTGAAAATAAAGCTAAAAACGGGTCGTCCTGTAAATATCAGACAAAAAGGGGGAGAGGTTGAACTTTTTAAAAAAAGTTTAGTCAAAGTGTAGCGGGCATACCTCAAGCACACATTTACTGTCAAGATGAAATACGTTACGGTACTCGCACAGAAGCAGGAAAGCGTTGGATGCCTTGTGGTGAACGCCCTGTGTGTCGTATCAAATTAGGATATGAATTTGGCTATCTTTATACCGCTATTTGCCCCTATAATGGCGATTTATTTGCTATGTTTTTGCCTAATATGACAAAAATCTGTTTTGATATTTTTGTCCAAAATCTTCAACAACACACTCAAAAAAAGCTAAATCTTCTCTTAGATAGAGCTAAATGTCATACCTCGGCTACTCACAATGAACAAGTAGAATTGATGTTTTTCCCACCAGCTTGTCCTGAATTAAACCCGGTAGAGAGGTTTTTCAAATAACTACGAAAATCTCTAAAATCTAAGGTTTTTCACTTGATTGAAGACATTGAAAACAAAATCCAACATTTGTTAGAACAATATTGGCAAAATCCTCAATCAGTAGTAAGTATAACTAAATTCCCATACTTTAATACGACACAAGTACTTCATTTTAGTATAAATCTGAAATCATGCACGATACAATTATTGGACTTTTTATTAATCATTTTTTCTTTCGTTAGAAACAAGTCCCTGTTTAGGGTACTGTCCAAATCATAAATAACGTCAAAAAACGGATAAACCATACCGACTCTTTCGGTAACTTTTTTTGCAATTCTAATTGCAACTCCCTATATTTGTCCAGCAATTTTATTGTATGTGCCATAAATCTAAGGTTTGTCATTACTTCCCAAATTTATGGCATTTTTCCCCCTCACAAAAACTGTAGCATAGTTAGTAAAAAAGGTTTTTTTTGTATTTTTGCGCATAAAAAATAGAAGAGGGCAAAAAACATCGTTTCAATCACCCGAATTTTAGCATAAAAATTCCATGACAGATAAAGAATTTATCATTCACTCAGAATACAAACCCGCCGGAGACCAACCCCATGCCATTCGTCAACTATCGGAAGGGCTTGAAAAGGGAGAAAGGTTTCAGACCCTATTAGGGGTTACCGGCTCCGGGAAGACCTTTACCATCGCCAATGTCATCCGGAATCTCAAAAAACCTACCCTAATTATCAGTCACAATAAAACCTTAGCCGCTCAACTCTATGGAGAATTTAAGTCCTTCTTTCCCGAAAATTGTGTAGAATATTTTATCTCCTACTACGACTACTATCAGCCGGAGGCTTACATTCCAAGTAGCAATACTTACATAGAAAAAGACCTTGCGGTTAATGAAGATATAGAAAAACTCCGCTTAAAAGCGACCACTGCACTTATTAGCGGGAGGAGAGATGTTATTATTGTAGCTTCTGTATCTTGTATCTACGGTATAGGCAGACCAGAAGACTACGAAGCCAATATTTTTCATGCGGAGCAAGGCTTAATTATTACTCAAAATGTATTCCTTGATTGTATGGTAAAGTTATTTTACAGTCGCAATCAAATAGAGTTCTCACGCGGAACGTTTAGAGTAAATGGAGATACGATTGATTTATTTCCGGCTTATGATGATTTCGGGATACGATTTATTTTTTTTGGAAATGAAATAGAAAAAATACAGCGGTTTGATATTGCCTCCGGAAAAAAGATAGAAACCCTTTCGGAATATACGGTTTATCCGGCAAACCTCTTCATCACTAACCGCGAGG